>CAUOWW010000018.1:0-25534 GCA_963508345.1 uncultured bacterium | reverse complement strand
TTACTTCACCTTTGGCTCTTGTGGCATCTTTCTCATAACGAACACTTGGCTCAAGCGAGGTAATAACAACCTTAGCCTTGGCACCATTTTGTTTGAAGATTTCCTTTTTCTCTGCTGGAATAAGAGCATCGGTGCTTGCATTCACTTCGTAGCTGGTTGTCTTCTTAACCACGTCATCGCCTTCTTTGAGGTATTCGACTTCATCCTTAGCTGGGACCTTGACTACTGTAGGCGTTGCAGGAACTACCACTGCCTGTCCTTCATGCGGAATAAGACTGCCGTCTGCAGGGTTAACAGTATAGGTTGTGATTACTGTTCTGGTACCTGGAATACCAGCTACTGTGATTTTTGATTCACCTTTGGCTCTTGTGGAGTCTTTTTCATAACGCACACTTGGATCAAGTGGCGTAACGGCAACTGTAGATTTCGCACCATTTTGTTTGAAAATTTCCTTTTTCTCTGTTGGAGTAAGGGCACCGGTGCTTGCATTGACCGCGTAAGTTATGGTCTTCTTAACAACGTCATCGCCTTCTTTGAGATATTCAATCTCATCCTTAGCTGGGACCTTGACTACTGTAGGCGTTGCAGGAACTACCACTGCCTGTCCTTCATGCGGAATAAGACTGCCGTCTGCAGGGTTAACAGTATAGGTTGTGATTACTGTTCTGGTACCTGGAATACCAGCTACTGTGATTTTTGATTCACCTTTGGCTCTTGTGGAGTCTTTTTCATAACGCACACTTGGATCAAGTGGCGTAACGGCAACTGTAGATTTCGCACCATTTTGTTTGAAAATTTCCTTTTTCTCTGTTGGAGTAAGGGCACCGGTGCTTGCATTGACCGCGTAAGTTATGGTCTTCTTAACAACGTCATCGCCTTCTTTGAGATATTCAATCTCATCCTTAGCTGGCACTTTGACCACTGTCGGAGTTGAAGGGGTGATAACTGGTTGGCCTTCATGCGGAATAAGGCTACCATCTGTCGAATTGACTGTGTAGGTTGTGGTTACTGTGCTTGTACCTGGAATACCAGCTACTGTGATTTTTGCTTCACCTTTGGCTCTTGTGGCATCTTTCTCATAACGAACACTTGGCTCAAGTGGTGTAACGGCAACTGTAGATTTGGCACCATCTTTCTTGAACACTTCATCAAGTGTATTTTTAGTAATCTGTCCTGTATCAGGATTTTTCATACTCACAGTTGTTAACTTAATGATGTCATCTCCGCGTTTACTGTATACAGCAGTTTCTCCAACTTTTTCTACAGATTTAGCTGTTGTCATTTTTTTATCTTGATAACCTGTCCCATCTAAGGAAATTCGTTTCCCAGACATGAACTCTGATCGTCTATTAATCATATCGGCTTCAAAATAAGAACGTGAACTATGACCTCCTTTTGTATCCCCAACATTTATGACAACATCACTATCATTACTGACACTTTTTCCTATAGTAGAATCATTATTAACTATATAATGTGTCATTTTTCCAGACTTAGCTATGTTTTTACTGTCTAATCCTTTTTGCCAAAATTCAGATGATGAGAAATAACTTGTCCTCACTTTTGGGGCATTAAAGGTTGTTCCTTTTTTTAAGACATTATTATAAAAGTTTCTATAAGCCCGCTGGTCTTTAGAAGACATGACTCTGCTGTCAGAATATGCCAACTGATAGGCTTCAACCATTGCCCGTTGTACCAAATATCCTCCTAAAGAGTGTCCTGTCAAATATAGATTGGTAATACTCTTATCTTTAGCCAGTTCACGCATGATATTTTCCGCATCGATCCCTTGTTGAGGATTGCTTCCTATTCCAAGTGTTATATCAGCTCCTATATCTTTGGCATCACTTGTTCCACGAAAGGCTAATACTTGTGCAGTTCCATTTGGTAAATATGAGAAATCACTCTTTGTTTCATACAAGACAGCATCTAGTCCACTGGAGGTATGATAACTTTTCTTCCTTTCCCAATAAGGCCCCAATTCCTTATTCATCATCATATACTCATAACGTGGTCTACTGTCACCATTCTTTTTATATAACTCTGACTCTGTTAAGGGTTTCTTATGATCCAACACTCTATCAATATAATTATCATCACGGTAAGACAATTCCATGAACATAATCATATCGCGCTCACTGACATTCCATTTTAATTTTTCATCTGGCTTTTCTTTACTGTCAATAATACCATCACCATCAGTATCTTCTAATAAGGGATGACTATTATAGCCTACATACTTTTTCCCGCCTTTTTCATAAATATAAAGTTCATCTTTATCCTTCAAGTAATCATCATCTGTATAAGCTTCTGGACTTAACTCAGGGCCGTTTAATAACAAACTGTCAAGCTTATTACCTTCTGAACCGATTACTCCTGCTTTGATTTTTTTAGCATCTTCCTCAGTCAATTCATATTTTTTTATCTCGGAAGGATTTGATGCTGCTCTCACCGCTGGAGTGCTTGATCTGTCTTCACCCGCCACGGAAGCCCTTGTGGTCAAACTATTATTGCCCATCTCCCCAGATGTCTCGAGTTCTGTAGTTCTTGTAGATATTATTGGAGTATCTTTTGGGGCTGGACTGGAAAGAGCACCTCGATTCTCTGGTGAACTTTGAGACTCTTGTTTTTTCTCCACAGTAGGGATCGAATTCTCCCTTTCAGAATTAGTCCCTATCTCTGTTGCCAAATTATTTTCCGTAGAAGCCAGTACTCCCTGGGATGGTGTAAACAAGGTAATTCCTATTAATACTGAAGCCACTCCAACCGAAAACTTTCGAATAGAAAAACGTTGACGTTTATTAAAAATGTCTTTCATTTTACCAACTTTCTTTCTCACTATTTTTTACAAAATAGAGGATTCTAATATTTTTCTTTGACAGAATACTAAATCGTCTCTTGACTAAAATTTTAGAGCTTTTCCTCTACTTCATCATAAACCACCACATTGATTTCTAATTATAGAAAAAATAGATCGCTTAATATTACTAAAATATCAGTAAAATATAAAAAAATGTAAATATTTCACTTCCAACACTGCCATTATACCATAAAAAATCATAACACTCATGTGTTTTAAAAAAGGTTTATCAAAAAGTCTTTATACTCAATGAAAATCAAAGAACAAACTAGGAAACTAGCCGCAGGTTGCTCAAAACACCGTTTTAAGGTTGTAGATGGAACTGACGTAGTCAGTATCCTACACATACGGCAAGGCGACGTTGACGTGATTTGAATTTAATTTTCGAAGAGTATTAAAATCAAAAAACGCATAATATCAGGTATTGAAAACCTTGATACTATGCGTTTTACCTTATACATTTCACTAAATTTGCGACTACTATTGAACTTTTATCCAACTCTGTCAAATCTAGACTTTTTCTTCTTTGATATCAATCACAATCTCTTCTGATTCATCAAAAATTTCGGCCTTTTCTTGCCATTGCTCTTTTAGATTATTGAATCGATCTTTTGATACTTCTGTCGCTTGACGAGCATAGGATTTGGCTTGAGCAAGTACACTGTCCACAGTGATTTCCCCTGACTCAACCTGTCCTTTGGTTTTAAGAACAAAATCTGTAGCCTGCTCTTTAACTTCTGTCAGTTTTTCACAGACCTGCTCCTTGGCATACTCAGGATCTTCTCTCAAATCATCTAGAAAATCTTGAGCCTGACTGCAAACTTGTTTGCCCTTGTCGCTTGTTAAAAACAAGGCAAGAGCTGCACCTGAAACGGTTCCTAAAAGGATTGAGGATAGTTTACCCATAAGAATTCTCCTTTTTTATTTTTTGAAAAATTTACTTGCAAGACGAAGAGCTGACAAACTTGCACCAGTCTTGAGTGTTTTTGAACCAGCTGATGAAGCTTTCTTGCTCAAGACACGCGCATGATCATTGAGGTCTGAAACAGATAGAGATAAATCTGCAACAGCACTAAAGAGTGGATCAATCGTTGCCACCTTGACATTGATATCATCTGCCAAGACATTGACCTTAGCCAGCAATTCATTGGTATGATGCAAGGTCACATCCACATCTGAAGTCAAGGTTTTAATCGTATTCTCTGTTTCATCGATAACACGTCCAAGCTTTTGTACAGTGATAATTAGATACACTAAAAATACAATCAAAGCAAGGGCTACAAGAATATATGCAACTTCTAACATTTACTTTTCCTCCTCTGTAACATAGTAAGGGGCCTTCTTTCGATTTTGATATAGAATGATAAAAATTCCCAGTCCGATAAGAACAACTGAAAGCCATTGAGAGACTCGAAGGCCAAAGAACATAAGGCTATCTGTTCGCATGCCTTCGATAACCATACGACCGAAACCATACCAAATCAAATAGAAAGCAGTGATATGACCTCGTCTGAGACTCTTCCATTTTCGTCTGAATATCAGAATCAAGGCAAATCCAAGTAGATTCCATAGAGACTCATAAAGGAAGGTCGGTTGACGGTAGCTCCCCTCAATATACATCTGATCACGGATAAAGCCAGGTAGATAATCCAAATTATCCACTGCTGCACCATAGGCTTCTTGGTTAAAGAAATTGCCCCAGCGACCCAAACTTTGGGCAATCATGACGCTCGGCGCTGCAATATCTAGAAAATCCCAAGTATTGATGAGTTTGCGATCAGCAAAAATGTACAGAACAATAGCCCCAGTTATTAAACCACCATAGATGGCCAAACCACCATTCCAAATGGCAAAAATTTCTCCTAAATTCTGACTATAGTAATCAAAACGGAAAATAACATAGTAGAGACGAGCTCCTAAAATAGCCAGAGGAAAGGCTACTAAGATAAAATCTAAAATATCGTCTGGTATGATCTTCTTTCGAGGCGCTTCTTTCATGGTCAAATAAACTGCAAGAATCAAGCCTGTCACAATACACAAAGCATACCAACGAATGGCTATAGGACCTAGATGAATAGCAATTGGATCAAGCATTAGGCACCTCGTTTTGAGCAATAAGATTTGTCAAGCGTTCTTCAAACAAACGCGTCGCATCAAAGCCCATTTCCTTAGCACGATAATTCATGGCAGCTGCCTCAATCACAACAGAGATATTACGACCTGTTTTCACTGGAATGCGGATACGAGGAATGGCTACGCCAGAAATTTCTAATTCCTCTGCATTGTTTCCAAGTCGATCAAAAGTCTTATGCGTATCATAATTTTCCAAGTAAACAGCCAGCTGGACTTGTGAAGAATCCTTGACCGCACTCGCACCGTAGAGGCTCATAACATCGATAATCCCAACCCCACGAATTTCAATCAAGTGCTTCAAGATTTCAGCAGGTTCTCCCCAAAGAGTTATTTCATCCTTAGAGTAAATATCTACCCGATCATCTGCTACCAAGCGGTGACCACGTTTGACAAGCTCCAGACCTGTCTCACTCTTACCGATTCCACTATCACCTTGAATCAAGACACCCATCCCATAAATATCCATCAAAACACCATGAACACTGGTACGTTCTGCCAAACGAGAATCAAGGTAATTAGATAACTCTCCAGACAAACGACTGGTCGCCGTACGGCTGGTTAAAATGGCAATCTTACACTCTCTAGCTGCCTTTAACATTTCTTCTGGAACCACCAAACCACGAGCAACAATGACTGCTGGTGTCTCAGGTAGAAACATTTTTTTCAAAACTTCATAACGGCTGTTAGAAGGCATGCCAATCAGATATGACCACTCCTTCATCCCCAAGAGCTGGATCCGTTCTGGAGTATAGTAATCAAAATAACCTGTCATTTCAAGACCAGGTCGCGTGATATCCGCTGTATTGATTTCCTTTTCAAGCAATTCTGGTTCGCCATAGACAATGTCTAGTCTAAGCTTTTCAATCACTTCTTTTACTAAAACCGACATCATTTCCTCCTTCAAATGAGTTCTTCTCTCTATTATATCAAATTGTAGGAGGATATTTCAGATTTTTGCAGGCTTTGGAGTATTTATTTATACTCAATGAAAATCAAAGAGCAAACTAGGAAACTAGCCGCAGGTTGCTCAAAACACCGTTTTGAGGTTGTAGACGGAACTGACGAAGTCAGCTCAAAGCACTGCTTTGAGGTTGTAGATGAAACTGACGAAGTCAGTAACCATATCTACGGCAAGGCGACGTTGACGTGGTTTGAAGAGATTTTCGAAGAGTATTAAAAGAAAAAGGACTAGATTTCTCTAGCCTTTCATTTCTAATTAGAATTTTTTACGTTTACGAGCTGCTTCTGATTTACGTTTACGTTTTACAGAAGGTTTTTCATAGAATTCACGTTTGCGTGTTTCTTGAAGAGTACCAGCTTTAGTAACCGCACGTTTGAAACGACGAAGTGCATCGTCAAGAGATTCATTCTTACGTACTACTGTTTTAGACATTTTTTTCACTCCCTTCAAGTTCAAGATCTATTCTATTCTACACGTAAAAGGAATAATTGTCAAGAAAAAATACGGTTTAATTTTGATTTTTTCTGCCATTTATACAAGAGTTGAAACCACTCATTCCCAAAAAGGAAGGGGTTCACTTTTTTATTTTTCAAGTAAGCTAAGCGCTTCAGCATCTGCGATGATGGTCACATCTGGGTGATTTTGGAGGCTACTGGCTGGCAAACTCTCAGTCACTGGGCCAGACACTGTTCCAGCAATGGCTTCTGCTTTTGATTCACCGTAAGCAAAGAGCAGGATTGACTTGGCATCCAAGATGTTTTTAATCCCCATTGAAATGGCTTGGGTTGGGACGTCTTCAATCTTGTCAAAGAAGCGAGCATTGGCTTCAATAGTAGACTGGTCAAGTTCTACTAGATGCGTTTGACTGTCAAATGGAGTACCAGGCTCATTAAATCCGATATGTCCATTGCGACCAATTCCCAAGATTTGCAAATCAACAGGATGGTCAGCCAAAATTTGGTTGTAGCGTTCAACTTCAGCTTCAGCATTGTCCTTAACCCCACGAGGCAAGAAACTTTCTTTAAATGGTTTTTGGTTAAACAAGTTTTCTTGCATGAAGTAACGGTAAGACTGTGGGTTGTCCCCATCAAGCCCTACATACTCATCAAGGTTGACACTGGTTAGATTTGAAAAATCAAGGTCACTCTCAACAATTTCCTTGTAAAATTCAAGTGGGCTACTTCCTGTCGCAAGTCCTAGGGTTTGAGCACCATTGGCCAATTTTTCCTTCAAAATCTCAAAAGCAACTTTTCCACCTTCGATTTGGTTTTCAACTTTAATGACTTTCATCTTTTCATCCTCCGTTTTAATCTATATTCATTATATGGTATAGACCAATTTTTGTCAAGTGAAAACGATTTATTTTCTAAAAAAGGAGCGTCCAAACTTGAAACATGTTATAATGGATAGGATTAGAACTTAGAAAGAATGAACAGATATATGAATACAGCTGATTTTGATTTCCACTTGCCAGAGGAATTGATTGCCCAAACGCCCCTTGAAAAACGGGATGCCTCCAAACTCCTCATCGTCAACCGTGAGACTGGAGAAATGCAGGACAAACACTTCCACTCTATTATTGATATGCTGGAACCTGGTGATGCCCTTGTCATGAACGACACCCGCGTTCTCCCTGCCCGCCTCTATGGTCAAAAGGAAGAAACTGGAGGTCATGTGGAACTTCTCCTGCTTAAAAATACTAATGGAGATGAGTGGGAAGTTCTGGCTAAACCTGCCAAACGTCTCAAGGTCGGGACTCGTGTCAGCTTTGGTGATGGCCGTCTCAGCGCTGTCGTGACGGAAGAATTGACCCACGGGGGCCGCATTGTCCGCTTTGAATACCAAGGAATTTTCCTAGAAGTCTTAGAAAGTCTGGGTGAAATGCCTCTGCCACCTTATATACACGAAAAACTAGATGATCGTGAACGCTATCAAACCGTCTACGCTAAAGAAAGTGGCTCTGCTGCAGCACCTACTGCTGGTCTTCACTTCACCAAAGAACTGCTGGCAGAAATCCAAGCCAAGGGTGTTCATCTGGTCTATTTGACTCTCCATGTCGGACTCGGAACCTTTAGACCTGTTTCTGTGGACAATCTGGATGAACACGAAATGCACTCAGAATTCTACCAGCTTTCTGAGGAAGCTGCTGCCACCCTTCGCTCTGTCAAAGAAAATGGAGGTCGCGTCATCGCTGTTGGAACCACTTCTATCCGCACCTTGGAGACTATTGGTTCCAAGTTTTATGGGCAAATCCAAGCAGATTCTGGCTGGACCAATATCTTTATCAAACCTGGCTATGAATGGAAGATCGTGGATGCCTTCTCAACCAACTTCCATCTGCCAAAATCTACTCTGGTCATGCTGGTTTCTGCATTTGCAGGTCGCGAATTAGTATTAGATGCCTACCACCATGCCATCCAAGAACACTACCGCTTCTTTAGTTTTGGCGATGCCATGTTTATCTATTAATTTCATAATGAAAAAACGCATATTATCAGGCAAAATCCTTTGGTGCTCTAAGCTTTTCTAATGATAGACAAGGTCGCAAAAAAGTCTGAAAAACTCTCAGAATCGCCGTCTCAGCACCAAAAATGCGTAAAAATTGCATGAAAAAACGAAAATTCGGGGTCTGCATACAAAAAAATCGGAGGTGTTAGCCTCCAATTTGTCCTATTTATTTTTTATTGTTTTTATTGTAGAGCAGACCCAAGCGAATGAACATAGGTTGTAAAAAGCAAATGAAAAAACTGCGAGGATAATAGCTCCTGTATCTAAATAACCTCTTTCAAGGCCTTTTTTCAACAACAACAAGCCTGTAGTTTCAATAACGATCAAATATAAAAATATATAAAAAATTTTCGCCTTAAGCATATTGTTACCGCTTTCTTTTTATTTGGTTTTATTGTATAACAAAAGTTGAAAAAAATCAAAAATACAAAGGAGTTTCCGTTATGTCTAAGATGTTTAAATGCATGTGTTTGCTAGTTATGTCTGTTTTCTGTGTGTCTAGCATTTCCCCGTCGCTTGTTGTTTTTGCTGATGATAGCTTATCGGCAAACTCTAAAGTTGTATCTGGTGAGGCTCAGTTTGAGAATGGCTCATCAGTGCGGTTCGGAGATACGCAAGTAAATATTTTAAGCGATGAAGTTCTTGAGGTTGTCAATCCAGATGGAAGTGTAGACACTATTGAACGACGTACTGATGGCGTCTATATAAATGGGTCATTTTATATGGCATATCAAAAGAATGAACTCGACCTAAATATATCTTTTAGATCATACGATCCTAATGTTTGGAATTACGTCAACACAGTACATGGGAATAAAGAAGCCAACACATTCGCTCACTTCATGATTGGTTCTGGAATAAGTTATGCGATTGGTAAAATAGCTTCTGTATTAGGGGGTACATGGGGTAAAATAATTGGTGGAGCATATTTTGGTATACAAGCTTATCAGTCTTACTTGGATTCACAAAGCCCATATCCATACTACATAACAAGTACTTATATCCATGTTGCTCAAAGAAAATGGAAGTTTATCACTGAATTCTATAGAAACTCAGACTATACTGGGTATGTAAAAACCGAAACAACCTACGTGAATTTCTAAAATATAAACCCTGCCTAGATATAAAGGCAGGGTTTATATTTTAGTTAATTGCTCAAGTAATTTGTAAGCATAATACTTGCGAAACTCTATTTGTTCAAGCGGTTCAAAAGCTCTTGTTTTTTATCCTCAAGCTCAGCTCTCCTTTGCTCGATTTCTTCACGTTTTTGGGAGATTTCTGCTTGCGCCTCGGGAGTTTCCAAAGTGCCTTGTGACTTGTGAAATTCTACTAGCATATCAACGATTTTTGGGTCTAATTCGTTGACATAATCAGGATTTGACCATTTCGGCACGCTGCTTGCAGGTGCTTGCTTTTTGCCGCCTTTTTGGGGTCAGTACACATCAACCTTGATATTATGCGTTTTGTAATGAATTAAAAATTCGTTAGTCTTTTCTAAAATTCAGATCTTTCAAGCTCTGAACACTGGCATTGATCACCGCGCCGACAATTAAAATCTTAGCGATGAGAATAAACCAGAACATCATGACCACCACGACGACGGAACTGAAAAAGCGCACGTCCACTAGGTGATTGACATATTTGTTGATATATACTGAAAAGATATTGAGCACTAAGAGCAGGATCAACAAGACAAAGGCACTACCTGGCAATACATGTCGAATCCCTCGAACCTTAACATTGGGGAGGAAATAATAAAGCATGACCAAGATAGCAAAAATCAAGGCATAAACCAAGGGGCCTGTTAAGTCTTGCAGATAATCAAAGAGAGGACTATCCGATTTCCAGTAGCTCTTGATAAGGTTGAGAAGCATGCGACCAAAGACACTGAGAAAGAGAGCTAAAGCAAAGAGAATCTGCAAGCCAAAACTGACAAACAAACTCATGAGCTGACGGGAAATCATTCCACGATTTTTAGCAACCCCGTAAGCTTTGTTAAAGGCTTTCTGTAGGAAATTCATGGATTTTGAAAAGGTCCAGAGGGCTGACAAAACCGCAAAACTCAATAAGCCCGTTGACGGTTGGGTCAGCACCTCTGTAATAATCTTTGCGACCACATCATACATGGTATCGGGCAAGAATTCATTAATAACCTTTAAAAAATTAGAAACTGGAATCTGAAAATAAGGGAGGATATTGACCACCACCAAAAGAAGTGGAAAAATCGAAATCAACCAATAGTAGGCTACTGCGACACTGGTCAACTCACTATCTGATGCTTGATAATAATGCAAAAAAGCTTTTACTAAAGGCTTGTCTGTCAGCTCTTTCCACCACTTCTTCATGTCACACTCCTTCACTTACAATTTTGATTAATTTCTTCTTACCAATTCCATCATATCATAAGGCAGGGTATTGGCAGCTTCCTTCAAGGAATAGTTCTCTAAGTTATTGACATTTTGTCGTAACTTCTTGGCATACTTGGTCGTAATCAATCGTTTTTCTTCGTATTCGAAAATCAACTTGCGCTCCAGATAATAGCCTCTCAGCATTTCATCGATATTGTTGGGCTTGACGCGATTGATAACCCGTTCGACAAAGGCACCACTGGTGATAATAGCTGTTTCTCGGAGACGAGAATCTTGCATGAAGCTGATTAAAGAACTCTTATAAACCCCTTTAAGATTCTCCAGACTTTCGATAATCATCTCTGTATTTTCTAGATAGAGCTCTGCAATTTGATCATAGTCAAGGGCTCTGAGTTTCTGTGATTCTTCATTTTTCCAACTACGGAAGGTCTTGCCTAAGGTAAAGACTTCATGAAGGAGAAAACGTAAAATTCGCAAGGAAACAAGGAAATAATAGGTCACTCGTGAAGCAAACTTGCGATTGATGCTTTGTTCCATGTTTTTCAGATAACGTTGGTAAACTCGATAGGCACGCTCACTCATCTTATCTTCTTCGTAAGCCTGTTCCAAACCATCACTCTCAATACTGAGGATAAGAAGTTTCAAGGCCTCCCAGTCCTCTTGCTCGCCCCTATTTTCTTGGCTCAAGATAAGGTTCTCTATTCGTCCATGGTAATTGTCAATAGCTGCATAGAGAGGGAGCTTATTCTTATGAGTTTCAAGTTCTTTTTCTAACTCCGAAGTAACCTCATTCAAAATGGCGATATGCATGAGATAATCCTTGCTTTCTTCCTGTTCATCCGAAAGATGAGGCAGGATCAAGAGACCTGTTAAAAAACTTACAAGCGTCACACCTGCAACAAGGAAAAGCAAGAGAGGATACTCCTGCTCTAGATTACTTGGTATCAGAAGGATTGTAGCAATCGACACCGTTCCCTTAACACCTGAGAAGGTCAAAAGAAGCATGTCCTTCATATACTTATTTAGCTTTTTCTTAAGGCGTCTTGTTCTATAGGCATAATAGCCATAGATCATGACAAAACGAATAGCAAAGAGGACAAAGGTAAGGGCGACAAGAGATAGCAATAAAAGTAAGGGATTATAGATTGGATTGGTCAAGATAGGTTCTGCTATCATTTCTAACTCCATCCCTAAAATCACAAAGACAGATCCGTTGAGCATAAAATTCACTGTATGCCAAACCGTCTCGGTCACCGTATCCACTTGGGCTTCGAGGAGCGTGATTTTCTTAAAACGGCTTGCCTTTAAAATCCCAGCAACCACAACGGCAATAATCCCTGAAACATGGACTTCTTCTGCCAGAAAGAAGGTCACCAGAGGCAAACTCAATTCTAATAAAAGCTCGCTGGCAATATCCGTTGCTCTCACACTTAGCAAGAAGCTATGGAGCAAACGGTTGGTCATGGCTGTTAAAAATCCAATCAAAAAACCGCCTATGATTGAAAAGATGAGCGAACTACTCGCTTGCCCAAGGGAAAAGGCTCCTGTTGTCCAAGCTGTCAAAGCTACCTGAAAGGCAACCAAACCAGAAGCATCATTCAAGAGTCCTTCACCCTTAAGGATATTGGACACGCGCTTAGGAAAACTAAAGCGCTCCGAAAGAGAGGCAAAAGCTACCAAATCCGTAGGCCCAAGGGCTGCCCCAACAGCCAAACAAGCTGCCAAGGGAAGGCTGAGCCAAAGAAGGTGAGCCAAGCCACCCAAACTCAGGGTCGAGATAAAAATCACTGGAAATATGAGATAAATAATGATTCGCCAGTGTTTTAAAATAGCCGTAATATCTGCTTCCTCCGACTCTCGGAAAAGCAAGGGCCCAATAACCAGTGCCAAAAACAACTCCGTATTGAGGTGAAAGTCAGTATTGGGTAAAAAGAGACCAATTACAATTCCCAAAAGAATCTGCACCAAAGGGAGAGGTAAAAAGGGCAGGAGCTTATTGGTGGTACTTGAGACAATCAAAACCAGTAAAAATAGGATGAGGTAAATTAGTAATTCCACGCACGTCCTCCTTAATCTTTTTTACAACAGGATTCAAAAATCTCCTTCTGCTCTTTGATTTTTTGGTCAATCTTGGAACAGTCTTTGTGCTCAATTTTTCTCTGGCACCGTTCCATTTCAAGAGCAACTAATTTTTTCTTGATTTTAAGCATTTTTTTGCTCATATGCGCTTGGTCTAACACACCTACTGCTCGTTCGTGGTGAGTTGATTCAACAAAATTCTGGCGCATGGCATCCAGCTTTTCACGTAGGTATTGTTTATCCATGTCTATATCTCTCTAATTTTTCAATCATTACTAAAAATGGTGGGTTGTTTACTTGGTTTAAAGTTCGGTAAATGGCAGCTGTGTACTCTTGTTGGTTCAACTGGCTAACAAAATCCAAGACAGTATCCCTCTCGAGGTCTCCTCCTTCATGACCATAGTAGATCATGATAGCAATCCGTCCCCCTTTGACAAGCAAATGACACAGCTTTTCTAATGCTTCAATCGTTGTCTGAGGTTGGGTAATGACTGACTTATCAGCTGACGGCAAATAGCCCAGATTAAAAATCCCTGCCTTGGCTTCTGTCACAAACTGGTCCAGTGTTTCATGACCTTGTAAAATCAACTGGGCATTTGTCATTCTAGCCTGGTCCAAACGCTCTTGGGTCTTCTCCAAGGCTTGCTCCTGAATATCAAAGGCATAGACTTTCTTGGCTAGCTTGGCTAAAAAAAGCGTGTCATGACCATTTCCCATAGTCGCATCCACTACGATATCGTCCTGAGTCACTACCTCAGCCAAAAAATCATGTGCCATCTCAAGTGGTCTTTTCATTTTCAAACTCCTGTTTTACAGCCTTGCATCCTTGAACGCTTCCACGACGTCGCATCTCCATCTCAATGCTGTTGAGGACTTCCCATTTATTGAGGCTCCACATAGGCCCAATCAGCATATCTCTAGGCGCATCTCCTGTAATTCGATGGATGACGATATGCTTGGGAATGATTTCCAGTTGGTCACAGATGACCTTAACATATTCGTCCTGGCTCATCAACTGCAAACGTCCCTCATGGTAATCTCGTTGCATACGTGTATTAGTCATCAGGTGAAGCAAATGCAGTTTAATTCCTTGAATATCATTATCCGTAACACAGCGACGGACATTTTCAATCATCATCTTATGGGTTTCACCAGGAAGTCCATTGATCAAATGAGAAACAATCTCAATTTTTGGATACTTTCTCAAACGCTTGACCGTTTCCACATACAATTCATAGGAGTGGGCGCGGTTAATCAGGTCAGAGGTTGTTTCATAAGTAGTCTGCAAGCCCAATTCAACCGTCACATGCATGCGCTCCGATAACTCAGCCAAATATTCGATAGTTTCGTCTGGTAAACAGTCTGGGCGCGTTCCGATATTGATTCCTACTACACCTGGCTCATTGATAGCCTGCTCATAACGTTCCCGAATCACTTCCACCTTTTCATGGGTGTTGGTAAAATTTTGAAAATAAACCAGATACTTCTGAACATCTGGCCACTTGCGGTGCATAAAGTCAATTTCCTTATAAAATTGCTCACGGATGGGGGCATCAGGTGCTACGATAGCATCTCCAGAACCTGAAACCGTACAAAAAGTACAGCCCCCATGAGCCACAGTTCCATCACGATTGGGACAGTCAAACCCCGCATCAATAGGGACTTTAAAAGTCTTTTCTCCAAAGAGTTTTCGATAATAATCATTCAAGGTGTTATAAGATTTCATAACCTTCATTATAACAAAAAACACTCACAATCTCAAAAGCCTGACTTTCCTATAAATTCCTCTGTTTCTCGTTTCCATTAGCCATTTTTTATGATACAATATGGGTATGATTTTAATGAAATTAGCATCTATTTTATTATTGATACTGACCTTGGTAGTCTGCATTATCATAACCAAACTTTTTAGATTAAAAAAACTAGGACGAAACTTTGCGGATTTGGCTTTTCCAGTTTTAGTATTTGAGTATTACCTGATTACAGCTAAAACCTTTACCCATAATTTTCTCCCTAGACTGGGACTAGCCCTCTCACTCCTAGCCATTATTCTCGTTTTTTTCTTCCTTTTGAAAAAACGTAGCTTTTACTATCCTAAATTCATCAAATTCTTCTGGCGTGCAGGATTCTTATTAACCCTTGTCATGTATATCGAGATGATTGTGGAATTGATGGCTCAGAAATAAAAAACTAAATCGAAAACACCTCAATCAAACTAAAATACAATGATTGAAGTGTTTTTTCTTTATCTATTTTTTCATCAATTCCTATTTTCCTTCTTTATCAGGAAAGAGGTAACCAATACCTACACAAGCCAGCACACCTGCTCCAATCACCAAGCCACTTGAAATTGGCAAAAGGTCCAAAATTGCATTTGCGATGATAAAGGCAATAATCAAACACATCAGACTAGCCTTGTAATCCTTTTTCCAAAGATTCTCTAGAGTGAAAAAAAGGAACAATCCTATCGGAATCAGGGACCATAGGTTGACGTCCAAACTTGGCCAGCCAACAGAACCAAAATACACTACTGTCGCTGCTGCTACTAAAAATACAATCCCCAATAACTTTTTCATTTGTTTATCTCCAATTTCTTTTTTAGGAACTTGACTTATCTGATTGACGCCTCCTGTTCCTTACAAAAATTATTATAGCAGAGGTCAGTTTCAAGAACAAGTTCTTTTGCCTATCTGGTCTCAATCTCTGTCTAAGTGGTTGAATAGTTAAGATAAAAGAAAAGAAGCCTAATGAGCTTCTTCACTTTGCCGATTGCAACAGTATTTTTATTCTATAGTTCAATACAGTATTTTATGAAATTAGTAGAATCCAAAAAATCTTCCTATCTGTAATAAGAAGATTTTTTGTTATCTAAATAAAGTACATTAATACATTCTAAAAGAGTATAATTATCAATGTAAACTTAAGAATTAAGTATTAAATAGTAATTGTCACAAAACTGTTTCATTATCACACTATCTCAGTACATAAAGCATTTTTTTCATCTATAGCTTTGGTCTTAATCTTGATCTTTTTTCTTCAATCCAAGAAATGTACCTACGGTAAACATTATTCCAGCAATGAATGGTGTAAAACCTTCTCTAACTGTTCCGGTTTTTGGCAATCTATCAGAATTGTTAGTATCCGATTTACTATCGATATTGGTATGTTTATTAGCTATACTCTCTGGTTCATTAAGATAAACTTCCTTCTTATTTTCAAAGCTTTTATCATTTTTATCAGGAACTGGAGCTGTAACATCCTTAGTTGAATCAGAGTTGTGTGAATAATTTTCTCTTTGTAAGTCATCTTTTCTATGACTTTCATCTAATTGACTTTGATTTGCTTGCACCTTATCTTTCTTTTTGGATACATCAAAAGTAGGTTTATTTTCCTCCTCCTTTTTCTCCTCTATTTTCTTGAATACAGGTTTTATAAGGGTATCTTTTGATAGATTAAGAACATAACCAGCATCTTTTTTCCCTTCGACACCAGAAATTTCCCAGCCGTCAAATTGATAGCCTTTTTCTAATTCACCCTCATAGACAGGTAAAATGAAATCTTCTTCCGACACTATCTTAGAACTCATTTCTTTTCCATTTTGAATGGTTACAGTTACTGTATGAGGTTTTAGTTCGCTTACCTCTCCCGTATCTTTGTTTAAAATGAATTCTTTTACGGTCGTATTTCTAGCAAAATCTTTTACAAGAATCTTAATGTTTAGTGTCTTATCTACTATTTGTTTAATATCATCAAATGATTTATATTCTTTTCCATTTACATAAATATGTTTGTCTTGAATCTCACCATCGAATCCATTATTTCTTTTATCATTGATGTTAAAGACTACAGATTTTCCATCAGCATATTCGATACTAGTATTTCCCTTAGGATCAATGTTTACTTCGGGTTTGACATTATCATATAAAAATTGATAGTGTACTCCAACCGCTTTCGCATTCAAATCGCTATAGCCAGTTTGAAGATAAACATTTCCATCCATATCTGTTACCTTATCTGGGAATCCGTTTGCTTTATAGTCTTTCATTCCCCAGTCCATGATGTCACCGTCTTTAACATTAAGCTTAATGTTAAAATCTCTAGTATTATCAATGTGTAAATCTCCATAGATTAAATAATTATCTACAACCGATTCATTAACTCTCAACTCCCAGTTAAAACCACCCTTATCAGAAATCTTACCTCTTAAATAAAATTCTGGATTTCGTACATAAATTTTATTAGATTTAGATGGATTAAAGTAGTTCTTGTCCATTGAAAGGTTTACTGGTTTTGCATCAATAAATAACGTAGAGCCATCTTCTTTTATAGCTTCTACATTGGACTTATCCTCTCCAGTGTACTCTTTACCATCCTTACCAAATAATACCAGTTTAGAAGGATCTGTTACAAGATTTCCATCTTTATCGATTGCCTCCCCTTTATCATTCATTTTAAAGGTAAACACTTGATACCTTACAATGTTAAAGCCGTCCAAAGCCGACATTAATACGGATTGAGTACTTCTTCCATCTTCAACATTTCTACTATCAGCATAAATAATTTTTTCTGAAAGGACTCTTAGATTAGGATTGGTCTTTTGGATTTTTGCTATATCTTCATTGCTATAGACTCCATTTCCTTCTAACATATCCGTTTTTCCAGGATTATAGGTAGTCACTTTTAGTGCATAGCCTTTTCTCAGAATGATATTATCCTTTAATAGATATTGTTGTTTTTCTGAATCAGAATAGATTTTACCAGATTCCATTTCAGTTAAATTGTTTGGTTTATTTTTTGAAAGATCTCCTTCTCCTAATTCTATTACATTCCCATAACTTGATGCATAGGGATATTCTGTCTTAGTTTCCTTATTTTTTTCAGGCATTCTAATTTTAGTTTCAGCTTTTATCTGATCATCATCTTTAACAAAGAATCTCATATCTCCTGCAAAAGCTAATCCATCCACAATATCATTAATATTAGCGTATAAATCAAATGTCATCGTTTTTGAGTGGGAATCATACTTGGTCGTTTTGATTTCTATCGATTTATAGTTATTTCCATAATATACCTTGGCATTTTTAGAAACATTACTTATCTTTCCAAGAATTTCAAAGTGTCCATCTTTAGACGGACTTAGAACACCATAAATTTTTGATTTGATTTCGTCAAGTTTTTCAGTTTCATATTGTAAGGCACTACCATCGTCATAAGCAATGATATTTCCCTTATCATCGTATTTATAATCGTATTCTTCTGTCCTCTTACCAGTTTCACTTGTAAAGTCATCAACTTCTCTAAATTTCTTTTTAATGAGTTTTTTCAAGTCTTTACTTTCAAACTCTCTAATTGTTGAAATAGTTTTATGAATAGTCAAGCTAGATTTTTCTTCGGTAGCCTCTTCATTTTCTTGATGATGTTCTACCTCAGTTGTATCTTTTTTAAGACTATCCTCTTTTCTATTTTCTAAATTTTTAAATTTAGATTCAGGAATTTCTCCAAGCTTTTGGTATTTAGATGAATCTTGATCAGGATCTACTAGATAATAGGAAATCATCCCCTTTTCATCAGCATGATCAGCAAATTTAATTCTATGAATCTTTGTGAAATTGCTAGAGCCATCTAATGCAATGACTTCAATGATTTTTCCTCTTAAATCTCCTGCACCATTAATTTCATAAATGGTATTTCCGTCTTTGTCAAGTTTCCTATTTCTTCCTTGACCCTCACCTGCATAAGTTACTTCAAGATTTTTCTCAACCTCTCCATCTTCATTAACAAGAGCGGCGCCAGCATACCAAACTTCGTTGGCAATCTCGTCAAATTTTTCAGGATGTTCTTTTTGATCTCTCGCAAATAGAGTTTCATTCTTGTATTGATCTTTTACCTTGTGATAAGTATCCTTTGTAATCAGCTTAATTTTTTCAGGATTTGAAAAATCAATTGAAACAATCTTAGGAGCTGTGTTATCAATTTTTACAGGAATATAGGAAACCTGCCATGGGTAAGCCTTGGTTAATCTATATTTAAATTTATAGAAATATTGACCTTCTGCAATCGGTTCAAATTGACCTCTTATCCTAGTAGCAGGATCTTTGGTATCCTTGCCTTCTGGTGCATTTTCTTCTCTACCTCTAGGGTTATAAATGAGTCCATCCCATTTCAAGTCACCCCAAACTTTTAGCTTAGAAGATTTGATTCCCTTTGCATCATTTCTTTTAGAGTTTAAAATTCCTTTAATAAAGTGTTCTCTCGAAATGACTTTTAAGTCTATTTGATTTTCTCCCTCTTTATTTGTATTTACTATTGAAATCAATCCTTCTTCTGCACTTCTTAATACAAGTGGAGAAGGTGTTAATCCTCTCTCAAGTTGAGCATCTTGAGGATTTCCATTTGAATCTAAAGGATAAATTTTAGCAATATTAGAACCACTTGATGATGGTGCGTTGATCCCTTCGTTATTGAAAGCAAATAATTCTGGATTTTGATCTAGGGATGTTGTATTTTTATCTTTTCTATTTTGTATAACTCCTGCTGGATTAAATTTATCTATACCATGTTCTCCACCAATCCCCTTATTTAAGGTTCCTGGAATTTTTGGTTTACCATCATCATCATAACCTTCCATTGTTTTTGATTTTGAACCTTCTTCCCAGGCCCATTTATCAAGGATTGGTTCGTGGTTCCAATTCCCAGCAAATCCCATTAGAGGCATCGATAAAGAAGGTTGGAAGTTTATTTTCTTACCATTGGAGTTTAAAGCTTCCATTTCTTCCACTGACTCAAAATGAATAAATGATTCTACAAATTTATTTTTATTTTTAGCCTCTCCAACGTTTATAACCGCATTTAAATCAAAGCTAGAATTTGGGCCTATAGTGAAAGTGTCATGCTCAAATGTAATATTTGCTCCTTTGATTTTTTCTGGATGGATTTCTGGAACAATTTGCTTACCATCTGGAGATTTTTCATCTTTGTATGTTTCATCCAGTTTTAGTCTATCAGTTAGAGCATCTGTAGTTACCGCTGATGCTGAAACTTTAAAGGTTAAAGGTCTGTTTGATGTATTGTGAAGCTTAATTGTAAAGTATTTTTTATCTCCTTTTATTTCTTTAAGAGAAATAGAACCATAAGAGTTTACCAAACCTTTAGAATCTGTGTTTTTGAAAGTCGCTACAACTTCATTTCTCAAAGCATTGGCAACATTAATTAGCCCCGCTCCCTGTTGTCTAGGTGATGCAAAGTATTGACTTTTTTCTTTCCAAGAAGTCGCATCCATCATAGGTCGTGCAGTATTTTGTAGGGCTATTTTTGTAAGACTTGTAAGATCTATTTTGTCATCTCCCTTAAGATTTTTCAAGGCAGGTCTTTCAAGCATTTCCTTTAACTTTGGTCTAATCAAAACAGTAGAAGCTGCTACGATTGGAGTTGCCATACTAGTTCCTGACATATAGCCATAAGTTGATTTCCCATTAATGACATTGAGAGTGGATTTAATGTTTTTACCAGGTGCTGAAACATCAGGTTTTAAAAGTAAATCTGTTCTCGGTCCCCAAGATGTGGATCCTGCTGGAACTATGATATCTTCTTTATACAATTCTTTGTCGGTGTCAGGTGCAAACTTAAAGTCAATTTCTTTTTCATCACCTACATTCGGTTTATTAGAATTATAGCTTGCCATATCAATTGGATAGTATTGTTCTAATTTATCTTTAAAATCTTCCTTGTTATTTCTTCTGACTTCAGTTTTTTTATCAGGGTTAATCATGTTCCATAGCTTTACACCATCATCTCCTGAAATTGAGAAAACTTGACTAGTAGTTCCTTCATCCTCCTCATATCCCATAGCTGGAAGCTCTGTCCAATTATCTCTATTGTAGTAATTTACAGTATTTACAACCATAATGGCGCGTGCGCCCTTATCCGTTGCTCGTTTAAAAGCATTTTTTAAATCCTTTGTATAAATTCTATCCATTACTGCAATTTTGCCCTTAAGATTCAAACCTATCAAATCTTGGTCTTGACCTTTGCCTATATATACAAATTTCAATCTACTAGGAGCTTTTGAACCATCTTCGTTTGTTATGATTTTATTCTTATCGAAAAAGGCCCCTATGTTTCTGTATTTAAAACTTTCTCCACCTATGTTAACTTTATCAAACTCAACTGTTTGATTTTTAGCAGAAGCAACTGCTATCGCATCTTCATGTGCTGCAGTTCGTGTTACATTTCCAGTGTCGGTCATTTTCAGATTATTATTTGCCACTAAATCCCATGAAGAACTTGAAGCAGAAGTCGCATAGTTACCTGTAGCTACGACCATTGGAATGCCTGCTTTTCTTAACGCTCTAATAGCTTGCCAATATTTCTCACCTACAAGACCTGTTCCTGTAAAGCCAGATGATACCGAAACAACATCGACATTGTGTTTGATCGAATCTTCAATAGCATGAAACATTGTTTCATCCCCTGCGAACCCAGATCCTGCGTCAGAGTACATTTTATAAGAGAAAATTTGTGCATTAGGAGCAATTCCATCTATTCCGTTAAAGTTTTTGATATCTTGTTCAGTATCATTTCCCGCAAGAATCCCAGCAATATGCATCCCATGGGGATCAAAATAATCGCTTCCATCATCAGCTTTTTCTACAGTAATTTTACCACCATTATAATAATTGAAAGCATGAGGAATTTTATCACTCAACCAGAAATTTTTATCAGTACCTTTTAAGTCTTCTTTTTTAAATTTCATTGAGCCTTTGGCATCATCATCGATTCTCATAGCCTTATGTCTATAATCAGTTCCAGTATCGATATTTGAAATGACCATACCTCTACCATCAAAGTTTTTCCCAAATGGTGCATTGATAGACTTTAGGTAATCGATTGCCTCTTCAACTCCAATTTCTTTTCTAGCATGATTCATCATAGGTTGGACTTTTTGTGACCTTTCAACCGATGAAATACCTTCTATTAGTTTAATTTTGTCCAGATTATCTGGAGTTGTTTCTATTGCAACACCATTAAAAACCGTATCATAAGTATATAAAACTTTTGTATCCTTAAGATTGGATAATTCCTTGATTGCTTTTTCTCCAGATTCTTTATCTTTAAATTCAGCAATATAGACAAGTCTATCTTCTTTTTTGGGACTTTCCGTGTCTTTACTTGCAGACGAGTCTGCATTATCTCCTTTGTATTGATTGGAATCTTCTTTTTTGATTGTTGCTTTTTCATTGTTAGTTTTATTGTCTATCACAGATTCTTTACTAACAACTTCTTTTTCCTCAATAACTGTTGTTTTCTTCTCTTCAGTATCCTTTGAAGTTTCTATAGCATTATGAATATCTTCATGTTTTTCTTTGTTTTCTTTTTGTTTACCTACTACTACTTTTTCTTTATCAGAGATAGTTACAGCATCTTCAGAGCTAGATGTGTCTGCTAAAACTACCTCATTAGGGACATATGCTGCTAAAATAACTGCAGCTGTGGTTAGTGACAATACTGTACTTTTTTTCATTTTAATTCCTTACATATTTATTTAACTTCCAATAGATAGAAAACTTTAACTTTGCTAGCCTTTGTTATAAAAAGTTTTACTAAGTATTATCTAGGAAATAGAGTAGTACATTTATATATAATTGTTAGCTCTCTGAAAATAGTATATCAATTAAAAAAATTTAAGTCAAGGAAAATTAAGGTGTGTTAATTTTATTTTTAACACATGTTAAAAATAATACAAAAGTTTCGTACTTAACTGATATGCATTATAAGAACATTCACACCATCAAAAATAGTAGCAATCAAGTTGAACCACTACTAGAATCACAAAAACAGACATAATTGATGCAATAACAATGTTATTTAACAACATAAATAACCGATAAGAACTAGGCTTAACGGTTATTTTCTACATATCAAAATTCTTTTCAAAACCTCAGTCATTTGTTCACCTGTGACTTAGGCTTTACGAGTGTCTTGCTCTAGCAACTAATACTCAATGAAAATCAAAAAGCAAACTAGGAAGCTAGCCGCAGATTGCTCAAAACACTGTTTTGAGGTTGCAGATGGGAGCTGACGTGGTTTGAAGAGATTTTCGAAGAGTATAAGCTAAATCGGCGATTACACTTACAGTATAGCACTCTGAGAATAGATGGCAAGGAATTTTCATTTCTATTAGAAAAAGCCTGTCCTGAGACAAGGCTTTGATGATATCTATGCTAAGAACCCGCACTTTCGTAGGCATCTAAGCCCCTATCCCAAAGTTTAAGGGAAATGACAAAGAAAACAAGGGAAATCAACATCAAACCTCCGATGTTAAAGATTACATCCTTGTCCTGCAAGAAATAGCTAGCAGGATAGTAGGCCGTAAAGGCAAATGGCACGATAAAGCTAATCAACCATCGAAGGAGCGAATTGTAAATCGAAATCGGATACTTGGCAAAGTCATTAAACATATAGAAAATGTAAATCATTGCTCCTGACTGCTTGGTCCAAAAAGCGATACTAGCTGTCGCGATTTTCAAGGAAGTATAAATCAAGGTCGCAAAAGGAATACAGACTAGGAAAAGCAGGAATTTTGGAAGAGTCCAAGCAATGCTGGTCACTGTTGTTCCCAGTAAAATACCACCAACTAAGAGTTCACCCAAAGCATCAATCTGAAAGGTCTCAACTAGGATGTGAAAGAGAGGATTGATGGGACGAGTCAGATACTTGTCAAACTCCCCTTTTCGGACTAAGCGTTGCCCTAGTGCCCAGAGATTGTCAAAAAAGAGATGGTCCAGTCCCTTAGGAATCAAAGAAAAACCATAGATAAAGGCAATCTCTTGAAAGGTCCAACCTTCTAGGGATGGGATGTGTTGAAAGATGACATTGAGAAACAAGAGATTTAAACCTTGAGTTAAAAAAACTCCCAGCACCCCAACCACAAAATCAACCTTGTACTCCATGATTTGCTTGATATATTGTCTGATAAAAATCAGATGCATGCGTTGATATTTTTTCATACTAACCTCCTTGAATGGTGATAAAGGACTGGACTCGTTTCCAAATCAACTGAGACAAGCCCACCATCACTAAGAGCCAGAAAAACTGGAGTAAAAGCGCCTGAAGAATCTGACTGGCATCGTATTTCCCAACAATGATCATGACTGGGGTATAAATCAAGGATGAAAAAGGCAAGAAGGACAGAATATCTGCAACAACCTTTGGAAAGAAAGCCAAGGGAATCAAACTTCCAGACATAAAGGCCACTATGGAAGTCTTTAGTAGATTGGAACCCCATAGATTTTTAAACACAAATGCTGAAAATCCAAAACAGATATTAAAGAAAAAGTTAATCAGATAGGCCAGCGTTAAGCTAAAGAGATAAAGGACAGTTAATCCCAGCACTTCTACAATCCCTTGCCCAGATAAGATTTTCATCAAAACAATGACACTTAAAAATGGAAGGCCAACAGAGATAAAAATCAACCACTTGGAACCAAGCTCAGTGAAAAGATAGGAGGCTGCAAAATGCACTGGTCTCAACAATCGCATGATAATGGAACCATCCTTGACCTCCTCCCCAATCATAAAGGAGCTATCAGACCTAGTCAGAAGATTGGTCACAAAACTCATGATGATGTAAAGGGTGATATCTGCCATACTGAAGCCCTGAATCAAAGACTCTTGCGAGGAATCAAAGACAGCCTTCCAGAGATAAAATTCCACAAAAGCACCCATAACATTGCCAATCCGATAAAGAAGAAAGTTGACTCGATAGGTAATCAACTCCTGAATCCCTGCATTGATAAAGGGTTTATAACGTCTCCACAATTTGACCATCTTAGAGCTCCTTTCGATAGAAGCGACGGATAATATCCTCGATATCCGTATCCACCATCTTCAAATCGCGGATTTCAAAATCAGACAGGGTTTGCTTGATAATATCAGCTGACTGGTAGCGAGAACTATCGAATTCAATGTTAAGACTATTCCCCTGTCTATCAATAATCATATCAGGCAGGCCTTCATAGTGAGAGACGAGATGACTTTGACCTGGCACCAGTTCAAAGGAGAGAGTCTTCATCTTGCCAAAGGTCTCCTTGAGTTGGCTGACCGTTCCATCAAAAATCTCCTGCCCCTTATCAATCATAAAAATCCGATCACAAAGTTGCTCAATGTCGCTCAGATCGTGAGTGGTCAAGAGAATAGTTGTTTCTTCCTCCTGATTGATTTGGGTAATAGCCCGACGAATATTATCCTTGACCGAAACATCCAAACCAATGGTCGGTTCATCTAAAAAGAGAACCTTGGGATTGTGAAGCAAGGAAGCTGCAATGTCCGCCCGCATCCTTTGACCCAGTGAAAGAGTTCGCACGGGATCCTTGATAAAGTCCTTCAAATCCAAGACTTCATTCAAAAAGTCCATGCGCTTATGAAAGAGCGAGTCTGGCACATCGTAAATCTCCTTCAAAACCGTGTAGGTCTCTTGCAGAGCCAAATCCCACCATAGCTGGGTGCGTTGTCCAAAGACCACTCCAATATCCTTTACATAATCCTGACGATTATCCTGCGGAATCTTGCCATTAATCCGACAAAAACCAGATGTCGGTTTTAAAATCCCTGTCAGCATTTTGATGG
>CAUOWW010000017.1:0-29237 GCA_963508345.1 uncultured bacterium | reverse complement strand
AATTTGAATATACAGATGGTATGACCGTTGCGGAAATCGCAAAACGTATCAAACGTGAACCAGCTGAAATCGTTAAGAAACTTTTTATGATGGGTGTCATGGCCACACAAAACCAATCCTTGGATGGAGAAACCATCGAACTCCTCATGGTGGATTATGGTATCGAAGCCAAACAAAAGGTTGAAGTGGATAATGCCGACATCGAACGTTTCTTTGTCGAAGATGGTTATCTCAATGAAGATGAATTGGTTGAGCGTCCACCAGTTGTAACTATCATGGGACACGTTGACCATGGTAAGACAACCCTTTTGGATACCCTTCGTAATTCTCGTGTTGCGACAGGTGAAGCTGGTGGGATCACTCAGCATATCGGTGCCTACCAAATCGTGGAAAATGGCAAGAAGATTACCTTCCTTGATACACCAGGACACGCGGCCTTTACATCTATGCGTGCGCGTGGTGCTTCTGTTACCGATATTACTATCTTGGTCGTAGCGGCAGATGACGGGGTTATGCCTCAGACTATCGAAGCCATCAACCACTCAAAAGCAGCTAACGTTCCAATTATCGTAGCCATCAACAAGATTGATAAACCAGGTGCCAACCCAGAACGCGTTATCGGTGAATTGGCAGAGCATGGAGTTATGTCAACTGCTTGGGGTGGAGATTCTGAATTTGTTGAAATCTCAGCTAAATTCAATCAAAACATCGAAGAATTGTTGGAAACAGTCCTTCTTGTGGCTGAAATCCAAGAACTCAAGGCAGACCCAACAGTTCGTGCGATCGGTACAGTTATCGAAGCTCGCTTGGATAAAGGAAAAGGTGCGGTCGCAACCCTTCTTGTTCAACAAGGTACCTTGAATGTTCAAGATCCTATCGTTGTCGGAAATACCTTCGGTCGTGTCCGTGCTATGACTAATGACCTTGGTCGTCGTGTTAAGGTTGCAGGTCCATCAACACCAGTTTCAATCACAGGTTTGAACGAAGCGCCAATGGCAGGTGACCACTTTGCCGTTTACGAAGATGAAAAATCTGCGCGTGCAGCAGGTGAAGAGCGTGCCAAACGTGCCCTCATGAAACAACGTCAAGCTACCCAACGTGTCAGCCTTGAAAACCTCTTTGATACGCTTAAAGCTGGTGAACTCAAGTCTGTTAACGTTATCATCAAGGCCGATGTACAAGGTTCTGTTGAAGCCCTTTCTGCCTCACTTCAAAAGATTGATGTGGAAGGTGTCAAAGTTACCATCGTCCACTCAGCGGTCGGTGCTATCAACGAATCAGACGTGACTCTTGCGGAAGCTTCCAATGCCTTTATCGTTGGTTTCAACGTACGCCCTACACCACAAGCTCGTCAACAAGCAGAAGCTGACGATGTGGAAATCCGTCTCCACAGCATTATCTACAAGGTTATCGAAGAGATGGAAGAAGCCATGAAAGGGATGCTTGATCCAGAATTTGAAGAAAAAGTTATCGGTGAAGCAGTTATTCGTGAAACCTTCAAGGTGTCTAAAGTGGGAACTATCGGTGGATTCATGGTTATCAACGGTAAGGTTACCCGTGACTCTAAAGTCCGTGTTATCCGTGACGGTGTCGTTATCTATGACGGTGAACTTGCAAGCTTGAAACACTACAAAGACGACGTCAAAGAAGTTACAAACGGTCGTGAAGGTGGATTGATGATCGATGGCTACAATGATATCAAGATGGATGATGTGATTGAGGCTTATGTCATGGAAGAAATCAAACGATAATAGAGAAACGATAGCTCATTTGACTCGTCGTCAACAGCGCCTTGATGAACCCTCAGTTCTATCTAAGGCTTGTTTCCTAGATTCAAATGGCTCTAGTTCCTCTATCTAATAAAAATAGCTAGGTCTGCTGGCCTAGCTTTTGGTTCAAAGTAGAGAAAGGAATATCATGGCAAATCATTTCCGTACGGATCGTGTGGGCATGGAAATCAAGCGTGAAGTCAATGAGATTTTGCAAAAGAAAGTCCGTGATCCGCGTGTCCAAGGTGTGACCATCACAGATGTTCAGATGCTAGGTGACTTGTCTGTTGCCAAGGTTTACTACACCATTTTGAGTAACCTTGCTTCGGATAATCAAAAAGCTCAAATCGGGCTTGAAAAAGCAACTGGTACTATCAAACGTGAACTTGGTCGCAATTTGAAATTGTACAAAATCCCAGATTTGACCTTCGTCAAAGACGAGTCCATAGAGTATGGAAACAAGATTGACGAAATGCTACGCAATCTGGATAAGAACTAAAGAAGAGGGGCAACCCTCTTTTTTGGTGCTTGAATTCTTCTAGCTATTAATAGCTGTATTTGTAATTGCAAAAAACAGTTTAAAAAATTTGTAAATACCTTATAGTATGATATGATAAAGTTTAATACGAATGATAAATGGAGATAGAGATGGGCAAACAAGAGTTAGCGATGCAAGTGCTGCGACAAGTGGTGAAATTACCCATGGTCAAAGTTGATCGAGAAAAATTTTTAGTTGACAAGTTTTCTAAAGAGTTAGATCGAAAGGATATTGCTACATTATTGGAAAAAGGTCCTACCTCTTTGTTAACAAAGGAAAATTTGGATCGAGTTGCTAAGACCTGTATTAAGGATAATGTTCTACGAACAAGCGGGACTTCGATTTTGGCAGGTTTACCTGGTGGTATTGCCATGGCAATCACTATTCCAACAGATGTAGTTCAATTTTATGCTTTTTCATTAAAGTTGGCCCAAGAACTAGGCTATATTTATGGATTTGATGATCTTTGGGAATCCCGTGATGAATTGAGCGAGGATGCTCAAAATACACTCTTGCTTTATCTCGGTGTCATGCTAGGGGTAAATGGAGCAGGAGCTTTGCTTCGCTCTGGAGGTGTAACAGTTGCCAAGCATGTGATGAAGACAATTCCGCAGAAAGCTTTGACAAAGACACTTTGGTATCCTATTCTGGAGAAAGTTTTGAAAATTTTTGGAGTCAGCTTGACAAAGGGAGGCTTGGCTAAGGGAATGGGAAAAGTGATTCCTATTTTAGGAGGTGTCCTTTCTGGTGGCTTAACCTTTGCGATCATGAAGCCGATGGGGGAAAGACTGCAAAAGGAATTATCCAAATTAGTTAATTATAATGAAGGGCAGTATCAAATAGATATTGATACTATCCGAAAAGAAGCTGAAATCATCGAAGGTGAGTAATATGGGACTTATAAAAACTTTAGCTAAAACTTACGGGAATTACTTTTTGACCATGCAAGGTGTAAAAGTCATGAAAACGATAAAGAAAGATGACCATGTCGTTGTCGGTCTGGGAAAACTATTTATTGCAGACAAGTTAATGGATACGGCTCGGTGGCTCATCAAGTCAGAGGATAAAAAATGAAATTTTTCTGGGGTCTTCTTGCCATTATTTTTATCAAACCAATTTTTGGGATTGTGAAATTCTTTTGGATGATCATCTCTTTTGCAGTCCAATTGTTGTTTTACAAGCTATTATTTAAGCTATTGGATTGGCTCTTTAAACTTATTTAGATGGTAATCAAAATCGCAGAGAACTAGCAGGAACTCTACTGCTAGTTTTTTAATCTCTTTCCTTGTGGTATAATAAAAGCAGCAAAATCATTTTAGAACATACAATGGAGGTCGTCATGGACAATATCATCGATGTGTCAATTCCCGTTGCAGAAGTGGTGGACAAGCATCCAGAAGTTTTGGAAATTCTAGTTGAGCTGGGATTTAAACCCCTTGCTAATCCCTTAATGCGCAATACAGTTGGTCGTAAAGTATCGCTTAAGCAGGGTTCTAAACTCGAAGGAACTCCTATGGACAAGATTGTTCGCACGCTAGAAGCGAACGGCTACGAAGTGATTGGGTTAGACTAATGGCAGATGAACGGATTCATGTCCTACGGGATATTTTGTTAGAATTGCACAATGGTGCCTCCCCTGAGTCGGTTCAGGAGCGTTTTGATGCGACCTTTACAGGCGTTTCAGCAATCGAGATTTCCCTTATGGAGCACGAGCTGATGAATTCAGATTCAGGTGTCACCTTTGAAGATGTTATGGAACTCTGTGATGTCCATGCCAATCTTTTTAAAAATGCTATTAAAGGTGTCGAAGTAGAGGATACCGAGCACCCTGGCCATCCAGTTCGCGTCTTCAAAGAAGAAAATCTGGCCCTCCGTGCTGCATTAATTCGCATTCGTAGATTGTTAGATACCTATGAGTCTATGGAAGATGAAGAAATGCTGGCGGAGATGCGCAAGGGCTTGGTGCGTCAGATGGGGCTTGTGGGGCAATTTGACATCCATTACCAACGTAAAGAAGAACTCTTCTTTCCTATCATGGAGCGCTATGGACACGATTCACCCCCAAAAGTTATGTGGGGAGTGGATGATCAGATCAGGGAACTCTTTCAAACAGCTTTAGCGACAGCCAAGTCACTACCTGAAGTGCCGATTTCCACTGTAAAAGAAGATTTTGAAGCCTTTGCGACAGAGTTTGAAAGTATGATTTTCAAGGAAGAGTCCATCCTTCTCATGATTCTCCTTGAGTCCTTTACTCAGGATGACTGGCTTCAGATTGCGGAGGAGAGCGATGCCTATGGTTATGCCATCATCCGTCCGTCTGAGAAATGGGTGCCAGAAAGACAGAGTTTTGTTGAGGAAAAGATTGCAGATGAGTCTGTACAGCTATATACGGCAGAGGGTCAAGTTCAACAAGTTATCGATACGCCAGAGGGGCAGTTCACCATTACCTTTACCCCTAAGGAAAAGGAAGCAGTGCTGGACCGCCATAGTCAACAGGCTTTTGGCAATGGCTATCTCTCAGTCGAGCAGGCCAACCTCATCCTCAATCACCTTCCTATGGAGATTACCTTTGTCAATAAAGACGATATTTTCCAGTATTACAATGACAATACGCCAGCTGATGAGATGATTTTCAAACGGACCCCGTCCCAAGTTGGGCGCAATGTCGAACTCTGTCATCCGCCTAAGTACTTGGACAAGGTCAAGACCATCATGAAGGGGCTTCGTGAGGGAAGCAAAGACAAGTATGAAATGTGGTTCAAGTCTGAGTCGCGAGGCAAGTTTGTCCACATCACCTACGCAGCAGTGCACGATGAAAACGGAGAATTCCAAGGTGTGTTGGAGTATGTTCAGGATATTCAACCCTACCGTGAGATTGATACGGACTATTTCCGTGGATTAGAATAAGGAGAAAAGATGAGTTACGAACAAGAATTTATGAAGGAATTTGAAGCTTGGGTCAATACCCAAATCATGATTAACGACATGGCGCACAAGGAAAGCCAAAAAGTCTACGAAGAAGACCAAGACGAGCGTGCCAAAGATGCCATGATTCGCTACGAAAGCCGTTTGGATGCCTATCAGTTCTTACTTGGTAAGTTTGAAAACTTCAAGGCAGGTAAGGGATTCCATGATTTGCCAGATGGCTTGTTTGGTGAGCGAAATTATTAAACGAGATAGATTCTTGATTTTTTACTAAAATCTTGATAGAATATTTATATTAAATCCTTGTCAGAGCAGGGGTTTTTTATTGAAAGGATTTTATCATGTCAAAGAAACTCAATCGTAAAAAACAATTACGAAATAGCCTCCGTCGCGCAGGTGCCTTTTCAAGTACTGTTACTAAGGTTGTAGAAGAGACAAAAAAAGTCGTGAAACGTGCAGAACAGTCAGCAAGCCAAGCTGGTAAGGCTGTTTCTAAAAAAGTTGAACAAGCAGTAGAAGCTACTAAAGAACAAGCTCAAAAAGTAGCCAATTCTGTAGAAGATTTTGCAGCAAACTTGGGTGGACTTCCACTTGACCGTGCCAAAACTTTCTATGATGAAGGAATCAAGTCTGCTTCAGATTTCAAAAATTGGACTGAAAAAGAACTCCTTGCCTTGAAAGGAATTGGCCCAGCTACCATCAAGAAATTGAAAGAAAACGGCATCAAGTTCAAGTAATATTTCTTGTCCCTTGCATTTCCGAAAAAATATTGCTACAATAGAGCCATTAGAGGTGTTTTGAATCCCACATTTTACAGAAAGTGGCGGTGCTGAGAAGTCCACAAATGTGTCAAAACTAGTTGCTAATGGATGAAAAATTGAAATAACAGTGTCTTTTTGTTTTAAAGACGAGAGTTGCGGGCAACTGCCCGAATTTGGGTGGTACCGCGGATAAGCATATTCGTCCCTGTCATGTAGATGGCAGGGCTTTTCTTTTGCGTCATAGTCAAAGGAGGTTGTTATGAAGCAATCTTTTAAAACAAGTAAACTCTACTATGGCTTTCCTATCTTCATTTTGGGGTATCAGGATCAGAATTTTGGACACAATATTACGACCTGTAGTTCCTCCTATAGTTTGGGAAATTGGCTAGTCATCGGTGTCGGAACTGAGGAAAATGCGGCTGAGCAAATCAAGCATTACCAGAAGTTTACTGTGAATATCCCTGATGAAAATCTCATGCTCGAGATGGAGCAGGCTGGTTTTATCAGTCATCGAGAGAAATTGAAACATCTGGGGCTAGACTACGAGATTTCTAAACAGACTCAGGCACCGATTTTAGAGGCTTGTCCAGTCGTGTTGGACTGTCAGGTAGAGCGGATTATCGAGGAAGATGGAATCTGTCATATTTTTGCCAAGATTATCGATCGACTTGCTGATCCAGATCTCTTGGATGAGAAAGGGCATTTTAAAAATGACCGTTTTTCACCGACTTACTTTATGGGGGACGATCACCAGCGCGTTTATCGTTATCTAGATGACCGAGTCAATCCCATGGGAAGCTTCATCAAGAAAGCGAGGATGAAGGATGTCAAGAGCTGAGTTGCCAAATAAAATCGAAACAGAACGTCTCGTTTTACGAGTCCGTACTGTGGCGGATTCTGAGGATATCTTTGACTATGCTAGTCGTCCGGAAGTCTCTTACCCAGCAGGCTTTCTACCCGTCAAGACCTTGGAAGATGAGGTTTACTATCTAGAGCATATCCTTCCCGAACGCAATCAAAAGGAGAATCTCCCAGCTGGCTATGGGATTGTCGTTAAAGAAACCGATAAAGGCATTGGTTCTGTTGACTTCAACCACCGTCATGCGGACGATGTGCTAGAGATTGGCTATACCTTACATCCAGACTATTGGGGTCGAGGTTATGTGCCAGAAGCAGCGCGTGCCTTGATTGACTTAGCCTTTAAAGATTTGGATCTTCACAAGATTGAACTGACTTGTTTTGGTTATAATGTCCAAAGTCAACGAGTCGCAGAAAAACTTGGATTTACCCTCGAAGCTCGCATAAGAGACCGCAAAGATGCCCGAGGCAACCGCTGTGACAGTCTGATATATGGCTTGCTGAGGAGTGAGTGGGAGGGTTTAAACTGTTAGTTGAACTGTTCGAGAAATTTGAACAGCTGGGGGAAAAGAAAAAGAGAGAGAAAATGAATTATCTATTTATGGATGAAAAAGGTCCACAAAATTCCTTTAGAATTACAAAGCCGTTTGATAAGCAAAATAAATTATCTTATGCTGATGATAATATGCATTCATATGTTGCTAATGTGATCCAAATTGATGAAGTAACCTATGAAACAATTGAACGGGAATATAATCAGATTGTTGAAACTTATTTATCAAATAGAAAACAACTCCAGCAATCATTAAAAAAGAAGAATAAAGAACTTAAAGGTTTAGATTTGTTGAAATCAAACTTTGAGTATGGAATTGCTTCTATGAAAAATAATGAAGTTCAGTTTTATTTATCTATCTTTAAGATGTTAAATAAATTCGAAGTTGATAATTTATTGTTTATGATTAGTAAGATGTCAATTATTATCTCATCGAGATTAACTAACTTCTTAAATTTTTTAGATGAAGAAACAGAATTTTCACCTTTTATTGCTAAATTTGTTTTAACCAAATATGCTGAAGTTGAAGCTTCAAAAAAAGTTATTGAAGCTTTATTGAATAAAACATTACCAACAAGACCTTTGTTAAAATTAATAAAACAGGATTTGAATAGGATAATTAATAATAATAAAGTTAATAAGAGGATGGCTCGGCAATTAGCTGTTTATCAACAACTTATTATTGCAATGGATAGGATAGTTAATAACCATAAAATTAAGTTATCTGAACCAGATTTGAAACTATCTTTCGATTGGAATAAAGTAAAGTGGGCATTGGATTTGTGGTTGACTGAGAAAAGATATCCCGATAATAATATTGAATGGGTCCTTTTCCTAGATGAAGGAATACCTAGTGACATATTTAGTAGTTTAAAGATTAATAAAATTGAAGAGTCTTGTAATTCTAGAGATTATGTTGGATTACAAATAACAGATATGATTGTTGTTTTGATCGGGAAGTTAGTTTCACAAATGACTGTAGAAACTAGATATGATTTTAATAAACCTGATAAACGGGTATTATTAAATGAGGAATATTTTGATTTAAATGAACAACAATATAACTTAATTACAGAGTTGAACAAATTTCTTTTAAATAAGGAAACAAATTATCATTTTGTTAATGATGCTTATTTTGACGAATCTTTGTCAATTCAAGTTTATATTGGCTACATTGCTACATTTGATAATTTTGAGCAGTATAAGTCAGTTAAGCTAAGAGATCATGTTGACTATTATTTTCAAAATTTTGTTAAGCAGTCTGAAAAAAAATATTTTGAAGGAATGCAAGGTGAAGCACTGACAAGAGCTTGTTTTGGCAGTTTGAAAAAAGGAATAGAAAAAGGTCTAGTTAGGCCGTTATAAAAAGATAGGAGAACACACATGTCTAAAGAACTTTCACCTAAATACAATCCAGCCGAGGTTGAGGCTGGTCGTTACCAAAAATGGCTTGACGCTGATGTTTTCAAGCCTTCAGGCGATCAAAAGGCTAAGCCTTATTCCATCGTGATTCCACCACCAAACGTAACTGGTAAACTTCACCTTGGTCACGCTTGGGATACAACTCTTCAAGATATTATTATCCGTCAAAAACGGATGCAAGGTTTTGATACCCTTTGGCTTCCAGGAATGGACCACGCTGGGATTGCGACTCAGGCTAAGGTTGAGGAGCGCTTGCGTGGTGAGGGAATCAGCCGTTATGACCTGGGTCGTGAATCTTTCTTGACGAAAGTCTGGGAATGGAAAGACGAATACGCTACTACCATCAAGGAACAATGGGGCAAGATGGGTCTCTCTGTAGACTACTCTCGTGAGCGTTTCACTCTTGATGAAGGTTTGTCAAAAGCCGTTCGCAAGGTCTTTGTGGATCTTTACAAGAAAGGCTGGATCTACCGTGGTGAGTTTATCATCAACTGGGACCCAGCAGCTCGCACAGCTCTTTCTGATATCGAAGTTATCCACAAGGACGTCGAAGGTGCCTTCTACCACATGAACTACATGTTAGAAGACGGCTCACGCGCGCTTGAAGTTGCGACAACTCGTCCTGAGACCATGTTTGGGGACGTAGCTGTTGCGGTCAATCCAGAAGACCCACGCTACAAGGACTTGATTGGTAAAAACGTCATCCTTCCTATCGCTAATAAACTGATTCCAATCGTCGGAGATGAACATGCAGATCCTGAGTTTGGTACTGGTGTCGTGAAAATCACACCTGCCCACGATCCAAACGACTTCTTGGTTGGTCAACGCCACAACTTGCCACAAGTCAACGTCATGAACGACGACGGAACTATGAACGACTTGGCCTTCGAATTTGCAGGCATGGACCGTTTTGAAGCTCGTAAGGCAGTCGTTGCCAAGTTGGAAGAAATCGGTGCCCTTGTTAAAATCGAAAAACGTGTCCACAGTGTTGGTCACTCAGAGCGTACAGGTGTTGTGGTTGAACCACGCTTGTCTACGCAATGGTTCGTTAAGATGGACCAATTGGCGAAAAATGCCATTGCCAACCAAGACACAGAGGACAAGGTAGAATTCTACCCACCTCGTTTCAACGATACCTTCCTCCAATGGATGGAAAATGTCCATGACTGGGTAATCTCACGTCAGCTCTGGTGGGGTCACCAAATCCCTGCTTGGTACAATGCTGAGGGTGAAATGTACGTCGGTGAAGAAGCTCCAGAAGGTGACGGTTGGACTCAGGACGAAGACGTCTTGGATACTTGGTTCAGTTCTGCCCTTTGGCCATTCTCAACCATGGGCTGGCCTGATGTTGACTCAGAAGACTTCAAACGTTACTTCCCAACTTCAACCTTGGTAACAGGTTACGACATCATCTTCTTCTGGGTGTCTCGTATGATCTTCCAATCATTGGAATTCACTGGTCGTCAGCCATTCCAAAACGTGCTTATTCACGGTCTCATTCGTGACGAGCAAGGACGCAAGATGTCGAAATCTCTTGGTAACGGGATTGACCCAATGGATGTTATTGAGAAATACGGTGCGGATGCCCTTCGTTGGTTCCTTTCAAACGGTTCTGCACCAGGTCAAGATGTGCGCTTCTCTTACGAGAAAATGGACGCTTCTTGGAACTTCATTAACAAGATCTGGAACATCTCTCGCTACATCCTCATGAACAATGAAGGCTTGACCCTTGAGCAAGCAACTGCCAATGTGGAAAAAGTTGTTAACAAGGAAGCTGGAAACGTAACTGACCGCTGGATTCTCCACAACCTCAATGAAACGATCGGCAAAGCAACTGCCAACTTTGACAAGTTTGAGTTTGGTGTGGCTGGTCACATCCTCTACAACTTCATCTGGGATGAGTTTGCGGACTGGTATGTTGAATTGACCAAGGAAGTCCTTTATAGCGACAATGAAGAAGAGAAAGTCATCACACGTTCTGTTCTCCTTTACACTTTGGACAAGATCCTTCGTCTCCTTCACCCAATCATGCCATTCGTGACAGAGGAAATCTTTGGACAAATCTCAGAAGGCTCTATCGTTACAGCAGCATACCCAACTGTTAATCCAGCCTTTGAAGACCTTGCTGCCCACACTGGTGTCGAAAGCCTCAAAGACTTAATCCGTGCCGTTCGTAATGCGCGTGCGGAAGTAAACGTAGCACCAAGCAAGCCTATCTCCATCCTTGTTAAGACAAGCGATAGCGACTTGGAAGCCTTCTTTAACAGCAATGTCAACTACATCAAACGCTTCACAAATCCAGAACACTTGGAAATCGCTTCAACCATCCCTGCACCTGAACTTGCTATGTCAAGCGTCATCACAGGAGCAGAAATCTACTTGCCTCTCGCAGACCTCCTCAATGTCGAAGAAGAACTCGCTCGTCTCGACAAGGAACTAGCTAAATGGCAAAAAGAACTGGATATGGTCGGCAAGAAACTCTCTAACGAACGTTTCGTAGCCAATGCCAAACCAGAAGTCGTCCAAAAAGAACGCGACAAACAAGCCGACTACCAAGCCAAATACGATGCGACCGTCGCACGTATTGATGAGATGAAGAAGTTGGTGAAATAAGCTATAAACCTCGGCAATTTGCTGGGGTTTTTGGTATAATTAAAACATCACTAATAATGAGGTTTTAGTATGACTATAAAAGTATATTCCATTGATGAAGTTATTGAAGAGAGGACACTCGATCAAGAAAAGGTAAAAAACATCCGAGAGTTGTTTAATTTTTTAATAGGTGATCAAAGATTTCATCTGGCCGTAAAGTGTATTTTACCTCCTGAAAAACAGACAAACACTTCAGTATTGTTTGAATTTAAAAATCATAGTCCTAAAGATAATTTTGATTTTAAAAAATTCGCTGATAAATTATTGTCAGCAGAAACGAATGAGGATGGGAAAAGGAATAAAACGATTAGAACAGGTATTCTGTTTATTGAGCAAATTGGTAGTCATATTAAGTTGATAAAGCTAGAATCGACGAATGCAATCGATCCTGAAACATTTGCTATTAGACAAGATTTAGGATTAGATAATAGTTACTACAAGATTTGTATTTTCGAGAATAATTTTGATAATGTAACCATTATTGATAAAAGTAATACTGCGGCTAAATTTTGGTATAATAAATTTTTGGATTTAAAACTTTTTAGAGATAGTGATACTAATACTGACACATTGATTAGATTTATTAATAATAACTTACTATTTTCTGAAGAAGTTATAAATAGAGAAAACTATGAAGAAGTTAAAGAGCTATCATTAGAGTATATTTTTGAAAGTATTTCTTTTGACAAGGTTGAACTAACTAATAAATTAGTTCAAAATAATTTGTTAGATACAAATGATGAAAGTGAGATTTTTTCTGAAAGATCATTGGATTTAGATTCAGAATTTGATATATCTAAGAAAATGATTGTTAAACATTTTAAAAAATCTTTACAAGTATCTGATATAACAAGTATTTATACAGATAACATTATTGAGATGAAAGACAGGCAGGAAGTAGAATATAATAGAAACACAGGAAAGTTAGAGTTGGATATTCATGAGAGGTATCGCTCTCAAGTTTTACAAAATCTTGGTATAGATGAATGACTAATAGTATAGTAAGAAAATGGCAAAATACAGTTGCGGTTATAGATTTAAATTCTCCTTTACAACAAATTTTTAAATCAAATCAAATTGGTATCAATAAGAATGATGGGTACTATATCTATAATAAAGAAAATACTTGGATTTTTGAAGAAGAATTTATAAATGCACAAAGCCATAATCTACAACAAATTTTTGATAAATTATGTATTAAAAATTATGATAATATACAATGTTTTGATTCAGTAACTAGCGAATTTAAAGTAGTTACTGAATCTGATGCTGAAAACTACTTGAAAATTATTAGTTTTAATACCATTAATGGTGTAGAAGATGATAAATTAAAAATTTCTTTAAAACTTTTGTCTGGAGGAGACTATAGTTCTAAAAGTAATCGGGTACGCCACCTTATAAACATATATGTGTTATTGCTTTTAGCTAATCGAACAAGAAGACAACAAAATAGACTTGAATTTACTTTTGAAGGAGATTTAGATTCTTTTGTCTTTGAAACTGAATTTGGAAAAGGAAATTTTACCGATGGATTATTAGAAATTTATGAATGGATTGTTAATGAACAAGAATACAGTGAGGCTTATAAGGTAAAGTTGCAGATTATTCGAAGTTTGATTATTAAACGTAAAAAACTCGATGAGTTAGACTTAGTTAAAAATCAAGCAGGATCTATTTTTAATAGAATTGTTAGTGGAAAAACAGACCATTATTTTGAGCTTCAAAATAATTTAAAAGATGACTTTATAAAAATTTCGACTATGATTAGTGAATCTAATTCAAGTTTAAATACGAAATTATTTGGTTGGTTAACGGCTTTTTCTTTGATTATTTTTGATTTTATAAAAAAGAGTGATGGTCAAAGTCTATTTGGAAGAATTGTTTGTTCAACTTCGGAAAAAACTAATGTATTGTTATTACTTTTGATTATGGCTTTGTTAATCATCATGATAATGTTCAATTTAGATATTAGAAATATTAGAAAACAATATCAATGTTTAAAAGATCTTTATGTGAATCAAATGTTTATTTCTAAGGAAGACTTTAACAAATTCATCAAGAAACCATTGTATCGTAACATGTATAACTTATTATTACTAAGCTTATTAATTATACTTGTTTTAAGATTGTTAATTCCTATGAAATATTGTTGTTTCTAGCACAATTCAATATAGGATTTTTGTTCTAATATATTTTAGAAAGCAGGTTACTACATGACAAATTCTGTAAGTTCGAACCGACCTGAGAAGTACAACATTGCAGCTTTCTTCTCAGGTGTTGGGGGAATTGAGTTGGGATTTGAACAGACCAACGAGTTCAGAGTGGTGTATGCCAATGAATTTGATAAGTATGCGCGTCAAACTTATCAGTTAAACCATCCAGACACCTATTTGGATGGTCGTGATATTCACGATGTTCAGCCAGAGGATATTCCCGCTGAGCGCGTGGATGTGATTATGGGAGGTTTCCCTTGTCAGGCCTTTAGTATCGCGGGTTATCGCAAAGGCTTTGATGATGATCGTGGCGATCTTTTCTTTGAGTTACTTCGCATGATTGAGGGATGTAAACCTCGCGCTATTTTCATTGAAAATGTTAAGAACATGGTCGGTCATGACCATGGTAATACCTTTAAGGTTATTCGTGAAGCCTTGACCGAGAACAACTACTTTATCAAGTGGAAGGTTCTCAATGGGAAAGACTACGGAAATATCCCACAAAATCGTGAGCGGATTTACATTGTCGGTTTTGATACCAAGGAAGCCTATGACTTATTTGAATTTCCAGAGGAAATCAAGCTGACGACTTCTCTTCAGGATGTGATTAACTTTGGCGATAAGTTAGACGAGGTCTACTACTACCGTGAAGGTAAGCAAAATTTCTACGACCAGTTGAAATTTGAAGTCGCCAGTCAAGATACGGTTTACCAGTGGCGCCGTCAATATGTCCGTGAAAATAAAAATGGTGTTGTCCCTACTTTGACAGCCAATATGGGAACAGGTGGACATAACGTTCCATTGATTTTAACGGACAGTGGGGAGATTCGTAAGCTGACACCGAAAGAAACTTTTAATGTTCAAGGTTATCCTAAATCTTTTAAAATCCCAGAAGGTGTTTCTAACGGTCAGTTGTACAAGCAAGCTGGAAATAGTGTAGTTGTTCCCGTGATTAAACGCATCGCTGAGAGTGTTGCTATGGCCTTAAATGAGAGCCAAGGGCAATCTCAACTTGACCGTTCAGGGAAATTCGCCATTATCTACACTAAGATGAATGGTCAATTTGAGGGCCAGTCCTACGTCAAGGATTTTGCGGATAGCTATGACCAAGCTCTTGAGAAAATCAAGTCTTATGACGATGGTCTAGCTATTCTGTCTGGTGAAGATTACTTGAAATTGGTTAAAAAACGAGGAAATCTCGAATTTTACAGTATTAATTAACGAATATATAAGAGGGTTAGTGAAAAACTAATCTTCTTTTGATATACTGAAAATAGAAAAGAGGGTGCTTATGTGGGAACATCTAAAGTCTGAACAAAAAGAAAAATACAAAACCTTAATTACCAACTTCGCTAGTTTGAGCCAAGCTTTCTCTCAAAAGGCAGAATCAGAAGATGAGGGACAAACAGAGAATTATGTTGCTCCAATTGTTAATTCTAAATTTCAAGAGACTGTTTTCCAGAAGGCTTTTAATGCTGTTGGGGAAGATATTGCCAATACTTCCTATGATGCCTCTGTCGTTGTGGATGAAAATCATAAATACCTAGTGGGTATTAAGTCTTTTGGAATCAATTCTGGAGATCAAAAAATCGCCCAGTTTAAGAAGGACTCTCAAGATTGGACAGAATTGCTGGGTGATATCAAATTTCATGCAGATATCTCAGCAGATAAAGCAACAGCAGACAAGAAAAACTATCAACGCTATGAAGAGTTGGCACGAAAGATTGCGACCTTAAGAAATCAGAGAATCGAATCTTCTAAGGCACAAATTAAGGGTTTTAACTCAGATTCGGTCAATGTTGAAGCTGTTTATCACGTTCTGATGCCGACACCAAAGGGAGAAAATCCTAGGATTTTTGTTGGCGAGACGACTTATTTACCAGTTGATATTGATAATCTAGTCATTGAAGGATCAACTACTAAAAATAATCCAACTAATTTTCGATTTACGGATGGGCAACACCACTACAAGTACACGGCAGCTGACAGTCAGCTCCACATGACTTTTAATAATAAAGACATTGTGGTAGATACTTGGGATGTCCATTATATCGAAGATCCTTTTTCTCTCTTTGAAAATCTTCATTTACTGACCGCTGAAAAGAGACAATCCGATATCTTAGAAACGGTGTCTTGGGTTATCACAGACAAACATGGAAATGTGGAAGAAAACTCGGGCTTTAATGCCTTTAATGGTGGTTCAAAATTAGCTAAGAAAGATCGTATGCCACGGATTTTAAAGATTCGGGAAAAATTCAAAAACAGTCTCGCTCCAGAAGAACTAGCTTTTGTGACTTTTTCTTTAGAAGAAATCCTCTTGAAAAAGTGGACTAGCAAGGAAGAAAAAATTCAGATGAAGGCGATTCGTGAGGACTTGATTCACTTTGTCCACAATACTGGCAATAAAAAACTCATCAAAGAGATTGAACAGCTGGTTTATCGTCCAGTTAGTGAAGTTTACATTCCTCTGCCAGACTCTAAGAACTTTCATGACGAAAGGCCAGACTTCTTTGGTCCTGGATTTGGGGCTTTTGAGCCTGGAACTAAAAAATTAGCTTTATCTAAAGAAGAAAGAACTTTTAAACTACGCTTTTTATCTTCTGGTGATGTTATTAACGCCTATATAAATCAAGAAGCTGGAAAGGCAATTCAGTCAACTGATAAGCAAGAAATCCTTGGAAATTGGATCTTGCGTGGTGTTTTCCAGTTGAAAGAACGAGAGGTCTTGACAGGTCAACGACTCAATGAATTGGAAATCAACGGTATTCGTTTGACTAAGTTTAAAAATGGCGAAATCGGGATTGAATTCATCTGGATTGATACCGAAACCCCACCTCACGATGCCATCGGCTGGGTAGCTAAGAAATAAAAGTCCTATCACTTTCTCCCCCTTAACCTTTGACTATTCCGCAAAATTATCGTACAATAAAGAGTAAATGATAAAATGAGGTCAGAGTCTGTTCGCTCTGGCGATAGTAGTATAAATGAGGAGAAACGCTTTGGAATTAGAAGTATTTGCTGGGCAAGAAAAAAGTGAACTATCTATGATTGAGGTGGCGCGTGCTATCTTGGAACTTCGTGGTCGCGATCATGAGATGCATTTTAGCGATCTTGTAAACGAAATTCAAAACTACCTTGGAACATCAAACAGCGATATCCGCGAAGCCTTGCCTTTGTTCTACACAGAGTTGAACTTTGACGGTAGCTTCATCTCACTTGGAGACAACAAATGGGGGCTTCGTTCATGGTATGGTGTGGACGAAATCGACGAAGAAATCATCGCTCTTGAAGAAAATGACGACGATGAAGTAGCACCAAAAGCTAAGAAAAAACGCGTCAATGCCTTTATGGATGGCGATTCAGATGCCATTGACTACAATGCAGATGATCCAGAAGACGAAGATGCATACGAAGCAGATCCAGCTCTTTCATACGATGATGAAAATCCAGATGATGAGAAAAATGAAGTGGAAGCTTACGATGCAGAAATCAACGAAATCGCTCCTGATGACTTGGGTGAAGACGTGGATCTTAACGAAGAAGACGACGAGTTTTCAGATGATGATGCTGAAAATATCGAGGAATAAAAATTAGCTATTGACAATTATCCTATTTTTAGGTATCATATTGTTCGGGCACCTCTTTTAGAGGTCGGAGCTCCCTAGTTCTTAGGGAGCTATTTTTGTTTTTTCAAGAAGTTATCTTCTTGTATTTTAGTTGTGAATCTGGTGCAGTCGTCCCAGATTACTCTTATTAGTAGGGTCTTGTTTTCTATGTCCCCTCGTAGTTAACAAGACCTTGAGCATTTTAGAAAGAGGAATCTATGTCTACGAAATATATTTTTGTAACTGGTGGTGTGGTATCGTCTATTGGGAAAGGGATTGTGGCAGCGAGTCTAGGCCGTCTCTTGAAAAATCGTGGTCTGAAAGTAACCATTCAAAAATTTGACCCTTATATCAATATCGATCCGGGAACTATGAGTCCTTATCAGCACGGGGAAGTTTTTGTGACAGATGACGGAGCTGAGACAGATTTGGACTTGGGTCACTATGAACGTTTCATCGATATCAATCTTAACAAATATTCCAACGTGACAACTGGTAAAATTTACAGTGAAGTTCTTCGTAAGGAACGCCGTGGAGAATACCTTGGGGCAACTGTTCAGGTCATTCCTCATATCACAGATGCTTTGAAAGAAAAAATCAAGCGTGCTGCTCTAACGACTGACTCTGATGTCATTATCACAGAGGTCGGTGGAACCGTTGGGGATATCGAGTCCTTGCCATTCCTAGAGGCCCTTCGTCAGATGAAGGCAGATGTGGGTGCGGATAATGTCATGTATATCCATACAACCTTGCTTCCTTACCTCAAGGCTGCTGGTGAAATGAAGACCAAACCAACTCAACACTCTGTAAAAGAATTGCGTGGATTGGGAATCCAGCCAAATATGTTGGTTATTCGTACAGAAGAGCCAGCTGGTCAAGGAATTAAAAACAAACTAGCCCAGTTCTGTGATGTGGCACCAGAAGCCGTTATCGAATCGTTGGATGTTGAACACCTTTACCAAATTCCATTGAACTTGCAGGCTCAAGGTATGGACCAAATTGTCTGTGACCACTTGAAATTAGATGCACCAGCAGCGGATATGACAGAATGGTCAGCTATGGTGGACAAGGTCATGAACCTGAAAAAACAAGTCAAGATTTCCCTTGTTGGTAAGTATGTTGAGTTACAGGATGCCTACATCTCTGTGGTTGAAGCCTTGAAACACTCTGGTTATGCCAACGATGCAGAAGTGAAGATTAATTGGGTCAATGCCAATGATGTGACAGCAGAGAATGTGGCAGAGCTTTTGTCTGATGCGGACGGAATCATCGTACCAGGTGGTTTTGGTCAACGTGGTACTGAAGGGAAAATCCAAGCCATCCGCTATGCGCGTGAGAATGATGTTCCAATGTTGGGTGTCTGCTTGGGAATGCAGTTGACATGTATCGAGTTTGCTCGTCACGTTTTGGGTCTTGAAGGTGCCAATTCTGCAGAGCTTGCACCAGAAACAAAATACCCTATCATTGATATCATGCGTGATCAGATTGATGTTGAGGATATGGGTGGAACCCTTCGTTTGGGACTTTATCCATCTAAGTTGAAACGTGGTTCTAAGGCAGCAGCTGCTTATCACAATCAAGAAGTGGTGCAACGCCGTCACCGTCACCGTTATGAGTTTAACAACGCCTTTCGTGAACAGTTTGAGGCAGCAGGTTTTGTCTTCTCAGGAGTTTCTCCAGACAATCGTTTGGTAGAAATTGTGGAAATTCCAGAAAATAAATTCTTTGTAGCGTGTCAGTATCACCCTGAACTTTCAAGTCGTCCAAACCGTCCAGAAGAACTCTACACTGCCTTTGTCACTGCAGCAGTTGAGAACAGCAATTAGCTAGATTATAACCTTTGAGAACAATCTCAGAGGTTTTTTGCTTGCATATTTAGGATATGAGTTGCAAAATAAAAACATAGTGATATAATTAACATAAAAAATCCTAAGGAGGAACTACAATGAAAAAAATCACATTATTTGGTTTGTCTCTAGCTGGTCTAGCTTTACTGGCTTTTCCACATTCAGGGCAGGCATTTGAGCTTAAAGAAGAATGGGTTGTTAAGTGTGGAGTGCAGTATCAAGATGGCAAGATTCTTCGGTTTAACAATGGTCATGAAGTGGATATCAAAGTCTTGGATTTGCCAAAAACCGAGAAAATCGAGTGGACGGTTAGTCTCAATGGTCAAGATCAGACTGTCAATTTCCTAGGTCAAGAAAAGGACAAGTCTATGATGGGTGTAGAGGGGCGTTACCTGAATTTTTACGTACCTTATGGCTATAGAGGGGATATCAAGGTAGAAGCTAAGAGCGGAAACGAAGTGAAGACCTGGTCCACTAAAGTGGTTGACGATGTACATCATGAAGGTGGAAAGAGAGGCTACTACCGTATTGAAGAATCAAATGATCAATACACTTACCTCGATGCTAAATGGGATTATCAAACCAAGACTTACACTGCTACCTTACCAGAGACTGTCAATGGTCAAAAAGTCTTTGCTTGGGCAAATTATGATAATGACGAGTTGAAACTAGAAAAACCAAAATCTATCAGTCATAAATATGATGGAGGAGCTTTCAGAGAACTTTATCCGATTGTAAAAGCCGAAAGCTGGCTAAAATCAAACCAAAACTGGTACTATCAAAAACAAGGTCAATTAGTGCAGAAGGATTGGGTTTATGACAAGGGAACTTGGTACTTTATGAATGATCAAGGGGTCATGTTCAATCAAACTTGGCTTTATCAAGGTAGCAACTGGTATGCCTTTAAATCATCAGGAGACATGATTGCGAGTGATTGGCTTTACGACCAAGGCAAGTGGTATTATTTATCAACTTCAGGAGCCATGAAAGCAAGCGCTTGGGTTTATGACAAGGGAGAATGGTATTATGTAAGTTCTTCTGGTGCCATGCTATCGAATGATTGGGTCAAAGACAATGGTAAGTGGTATTATCTAGCTTCATCAGGTAAGATGCTTCGCAATACCTACACGCCTGATGGTTATTACGTTGGTAACTCAGGCGCCTGGCAATAAGAATAATACTCTTCGAAAATCTTTCTACAATCTCAAAGCAGTGCTTTGAGCAGCCTGCGGCTAGCTTCCTAGTTTGCTCTTTGATTTTCGTTGAGTATAAGAAGTCCTTTTCCTTAAAGGAAGGGGCTTTTTACTTGCGTTTCTGCTACTTCCTCATTTGTCCTAAAGCCTTTTTTGTGTTAAAATGAATGGTATGAAAGCTAAAAAAATGTGGATGGCAGGTCTGGCTCTGCTTGGTATTGGGAGCCTTGCCCTTGCTACGAAAAAAGTTGCAGATGACCGTAAGCTCATGAAGACTCAGGAAGAGTTGACAGCGATTGTGCGAGACCATTTTTCAGACATGGGGGAAATTGCGACCCTCTATGTTCAAGTCTATGAAAGCAGTCTGGAGAACTTGGTTGGTGGCGTGATTTTTGAGGATGGCCGTCATTATACCTTTGTCTATGAAAATGAAGACCTAGTCTATGAGGAGGAAGTCTTATGATACAACCAGCAAGTTTAGAAGAATTAGCATCTTTAGTAGAAAAAGATGGCAAGAAAGTCTTTCTTTTTGTGGCGGACTGGTGTGGCGATTGTCGTTATATCTATCCTGCCTTGCCAGAGATTGAGGAGACTAATCCAGAGTTCACCTTTATTCGAGTGGACCGAGACCAGTATATGGATTTAGCTAAACTCTGGGATGTATATGGAATCCCTAGCCTTGTTGTTCTAGAAAAAGACAAGGAAATTGGTCGTTTTGTTAATCGCGACCGTAAAAGCAAGCAACAAATTAACGACTTTTTAGCAGGACTGAAATAGGAGAAAAAGGAAACAATGATTTTTACATATAATAAAGAACATGTCGGTGATGTCCTTATGGTCATCGTGAAAAATAGCGGAGATGCCAAACTAGATGTGGAGCGCAAAGGAAAGGTAGCCCGTGTTTTCCTCAAAGAAACTGGGGAAACAGTGGCGTGGAATATTTTCGAAGTTTCAAGTTTGTTTGAAATTGCAGAGCGCGGTCAAGTCTTTTTATCAGATGAGCAAGTAGCACGTTTAAACCAAGAGTTGAAGGCAGAAGGTTTTGCAGAAGAAATTGTCAATGACAAGGAATCTAAGTTTGTTGTTGGTGAAATTGTCGAGATGGTAGCTCATCCAGATAGTGACCATCTCAACATCTGCCAAGTTGCAGTCGCAAGTGACAAGACAGTGCAAATCGTTGCAGGGGCTCCCAATGCGCGTGTGGGTCTGAAAACCATTGTGGCCCTTCCTGGAGCTATGATGCCCAAAGGCAATCTTATTTTCCCAGGAGAACTTCGTGGTGAAAAGAGTTTTGGAATGATGTGCAGTCCTCGTGAATTGCATCTGCCAAATGCTCCGCAAAAACGTGGGGTTATTGAATTATCAGAAGACCAAGTTGTTGGAACTCCATTTGACCCAGCTAAACACTGGACTGCCTAAGAAGTTGTTAATATCTGATAGACCAGCTAGAAGGAAATAAGATGGCAAAAAATGTAGTGATTACAGGGGCGACATCAGGAATCGGTGAAGCGATTGCGCGTGCTTATCTGGAGCAGGGTGAGAATGTTGTTTTAACAGGACGACGGATAGACAGACTAGAAACCCTCAAGTCGGAGTTTGCAGAAACTTTTCCAAATCAAACAGTTTGGACTTTTCCACTAGATGTCACGGATATGATCATGGTCAAGACTGTCTGCTCCGATATTCTAGAAACGATAGCTCAAATTGATATCTTGGTCAACAATGCTGGACTAGCTCTTGGCTTGGCTCCCTATCAAGACTATGAGGAGCTGGATATGTTGACAATGTTGGATACCAATGTCAAGGGTTTGATGGCAGTCACTCGCTGTTTCTTGCCAGCAATGGTAAAAGCCAATCAAGGGCATATCATCAATATGGGCTCAACCGCAGGAATTTATGCTTATGCAGGTGCAGCAGTTTATTCAGCTACCAAGGCAGCAGTTAAGACTTTTTCAGATGGACTGCGAATTGATACCATTGCAACGGATATCAAGGTTACGACCATTCAGCCTGGAATTGTCGAAACAGATTTCTCTACAGTTCGTTTTCATGGTGACAAAGAGCGAGCTGCGTCCGTCTATCAGGGAATCGAAGCCTTGCAAGCTCAGGATATTGCAGACACAGTAGTCTATGTGACCAGTCAACCTCGTCGTGTTCAGATTACAGATATGACCATTATGGCCAATCAACAGGCGACAGGTTTCATGGTTCATAAAAAATAAAAAATTTTCTCGAAAAGTTACAAATTTCTGTAACCTTTTTTGATTTCCTACGAATAGATAAGTAGGAGGAAAAAATATGTATAATAAAGTTATCTTAATCGGACGCTTGACGTCTACACCAGAATTGCACAAAACCAACAATGACAAGTCAGTAGCGCGCGCAACTATCGCTGTGAACCGTCGTTACAAAGACCAAAACGGTGAACGCGAAGCTGATTTTGTCAATATGGTCCTATGGGGCAGACTAGCAGAAACCTTGGCAAGCTACGCAACCAAAGGTAGTCTCATTTCCGTTGATGGGGAATTGCGTACCCGTCGCTTTGAGAAAAATGGTCAGATGAACTACGTGACCGAAGTACTTGTCACAGGATTCCAACTCTTGGAAAGTCGTGCCCAACGTGCTATGCGAGAAAATAACGCAGGGCAGGATTTGGCAGATTTGGTCTTGGAAGAGGAGGAATTGCCGTTTTAAACATTGAAAAGTCTGAGTTGGTCTCAGGCTTTTTATCTTTAGAAAGTCAGACTTTTTTCTTGACTATTTTTGACCAAGTGATACAATAGAACTATGATTTAGCACTCAGATACAAAGAGTGCTAATACTATCTATCTCATTATGGAGGAAATCAGATGTTGAAACCATTAGGGGACCGTGTGGTCTTAAAAATAGAAGAAAAGGAACAAACTGTTGGAGGTTTTGTCCTTGCAGGCTCAGCCCAAGAAAAAACAAAAACAGCTCAAGTTGTGGCTACTGGACAAGGTGTTCGTACCTTGAACGGTGACTTGGTTGCTCCAAGTGTTAAAGCTGGAGACCGTGTCTTAGTTGAAGCCCACGCAGGTATTGATGTCAAAGACGGCGATGAAAAGTACATCATCGTTGGCGAAGCTAACATCTTGGCTATCATTGAAGAATAGAAGGAGAAAGTAAGTATGTCAAAAGAAATTAAATTTTCATCAGATGCTCGTTCAGCTATGGTTCGTGGTGTCGATATCCTTGCAGACACTGTTAAAGTAACCTTGGGACCAAAAGGTCGTAATGTCGTTCTTGAAAAGTCATTTGGTTCACCCTTGATTACTAATGACGGTGTGACCATTGCCAAAGAAATCGAATTGGAAGACCATTTTGAAAATATGGGTGCCAAATTGGTATCAGAAGTAGCTTCTAAAACCAATGATATCGCAGGTGACGGAACGACAACTGCAACAGTCTTGACCCAAGCAATTGTCCGCGAAGGAATCAAAAACGTCACAGCAGGTGCCAATCCAATCGGCATTCGTCGTGGGATTGAAACAGCAGTTGCTGCAGCAGTTGAAGCCTTGAAAACCAATGCTATTCCTGTTGCCAACAAAGAAGCCATCGCTCAGGTTGCCGCTGTCTCTTCTCGTTCTGAAAAAGTTGGTGAATACATTTCTGAAGCCATGGAAAAAGTTGGTAAAGACGGAGTCATCACTATTGAAGAGTCGCGTGGTATGGAAACAGAACTTGAAGTTGTTGAAGGAATGCAGTTTGACCGTGGTTACCTTTCACAGTACATGGTGACAGATAGCGAAAAAATGGTGGCTGATCTTGAAAATCCATACATTTTGATTACTGATAAGAAGATTTCAAATATCCAAGAAATCTTGCCACTCTTAGAAAGTATTCTCCAAAGCAATCGTCCCCTCTTGATTATTGCGGATGATGTGGATGGTGAAGCTCTTCCAACTCTTGTTTTGAACAAGATTCGTGGAACCTTCAACGTAGTAGCAGTCAAGGCACCTGGTTTTGGTGACCGTCGCAAAGCCATGCTCGAAGATATCGCCATCTTAACAGGCGGAACAGTTATCACAGAAGACCTTGGTCTTGAGTTGAAAGATGCGACAATTGAAGCACTTGGTCAAGCAGTGAGAGTAACTGTGGACAAAGATAGCACTGTTATCGTAGAAGGTTCTGGAAATCCTGAGGCGATTTCTCACCGTGTTGCAGTTATCAAGTCTCAAATCGAAACCACAACTTCTGAGTTTGACCGTGAAAAATTGCAAGAACGCTTGGCGAAATTGTCAGGTGGTGTAGCGGTTATTAAGGTCGGAGCCGCAACTGAAACTGAGTTGAAAGAAATGAAACTCCGCATTGAAGATGCCCTCAACGCTACTCGTGCAGCTGTTGAAGAAGGAATCGTTGCAGGTGGTGGAACAGCCCTTGTAAATGTTATCCCAGCCGTGACTGATTTGGAATTGATAGGAGACGAAGCAACAGGACGCAATATTGTTCTCCGTGCCTTGGAAGAACCTGTTCGTCAGATTGCACACAATGCAGGATTTGAAGGATCTATTGTTATCGATCGCTTGAAAAATGCTGAAGTTGGAACAGGATTTAACGCAGCAACTGGCGAATGGGTCAATATGATTGAAGAGGGGATTATCGACCCAGTTAAAGTTAGCCGTTCAGCTCTACAAAATGCAGCATCTGTAGCCAGCTTGATTTTGACTACAGAAGCAGTCGTAGCAAATAAACCAGAACCAGCAGCCCCAGCTCCGGCAATGGATCCAAGCATGATGGGCGGCATGATGTAAGCTTTCTATAGAAACCAATTTATAAAAAACACAAAAGGAGGGAATGACTAACCCTCTTTTTATGATATTCACTTCTAAATTGATTTGAGCTCTCCTAATTTATATGATAAAATAAGACTAGAAAAAGGAGAAGAACATGATCGATGTAGAAGAAATTCTGAGCAAGATGAACCCCAATCAGAAGATTAATTATGACCGTGTCATGCAGAAGATGGTACAAGTATGGGAGAAAAATGAGCAACGGCCAACTATTCTCATGCATGTTTGCTGTGCCCCTTGCAGTACCTATACTCTAGAATATTTGACCAAGTATGCAGATGTGACCATCTATTTTGCCAATTCTAATATCCATCCCAAGGCAGAATACCACAAGCGAGCTTATGTCACCAAGAAATTTGTCAGTGATTTCAATGAGCGGACAGGAAATACAGTCCAGTACCTAGAAGCTCCCTATGAACCCAATGAATATCGTAAGTTAGTCAGAGGACTAGAGGAAGAGCCAGAAGGTGGCGACCGTTGTAAGGTTTGCTTTGACTACCGCCTGGATAAAACAGCGCAAGTGGCTATGGATTTAGGTTTTGACTACTTCGGTTCGGCTTTAACCATCAGTCCTCATAAGAATTCTCAAACCATCAACAGCATCGGAATCGATGTGCAAAAAATTTATACAACCCACTATCTTCCAAGTGATTTCAAGAAAAATCAAGGCTACAAACGTTCAGTGGAGATGTGTGAAGAGTATGATATCTACCGTCAATGTTATTGTGGATGCGTCTATGCAGCTCAAGCCCAGAATATTGATCTGGTTCAAGTTAAGAAGGATGCCACAGCTTTCTTGCTGGATAAGGATGTTGAAAAAGACTATTCCCATATCAAATTTACAGTTACAAAATTAGATATATAAGGATAAGCCCAGCTGTAAAGCTGGGTTTTTAAAATAAAAAAACCAGGGCTTTCACCCTAGTTTGACAACTTTACCGATTCTTTAGTTCTACATAGCGCTTGTACCAAATGTTTACATAGGCTTCTGAGAAAGGACCTCGTCCATTGTTAATCCAATCAACAAGAATTTTGACATGTTCTTTTAAAATATAGTCCAAGTCATCAGAATAATTCATTTTGCGTTTGTGACGCTCATACTCCTCAACGTCCAAGAGACGTTTCTCTCCATCTGTAAAAATTTTAACATCCAAATCGTAATCAATATACTTCAGTGCTTCTTCATCCAGATAGTAGGGGCTAGCCATATTGCAATAGTAGGAAATTCCATTATCGCGAATCATGGCAATGATATTAAACCAATATTTCTTGTGAAAGTAAACAATAGCCGGTTCTCGAGTGACCCAACGACGACCATCACTTTCGGTAACCAGTGTATGATCGTTGACACCAATAATGGCGTTTTCTGTTGTTTTTAGTACCATGGTGTCCCGCCAAGTTCGGTGGAGACTCCCATCATGCTTATAACTTTGAATTGTAATAAAGTCGCCTTCTTTTGGAAGCTTCATAACTAACCAACTTTCTACAATTTATAAGTTTATCGTTTACTATTGTACCATAAAATTACCTAAAATCTGTGAATTTTACATGAAAATATTAAAGATATTCTCTGAGAGCGCTTGCTATATCCGAAAAATCGTAGCCCTTTCGTGCTAAAACTTGGGTTAAACGCTGTTTAAGTTCGTATCCTTCATATTTTCGGGCATACTTGGCATATTGCTTATCAAGTTCCTTGAAGATGAGTTCCTGAGTCGTTTCTTGATCAACTTGACTATCCAACTGGTCAAAGGCACTTTTAGCATCAGAATAGGAAAACCCTTTGTTGGTAAGATTTTGGATAATCTTATCTTGTAAGGCACGAGCTGGAAGTTTTCTCTCATATTTTTTTAATAGTTTATTAGCTACACGTTGAGCAACTTCCGAAAAATCAAATTCTTTCAGTATCTCTTCTATAGTGGATCTTGAAATCCCTTTTTGTGTTAGTTTCTGAGTCAGTACATAAGGCCCCTTGTCTCCTGAAAGTTGATTGGCATTGATGATAGCATAAGCGTACTGGCCATCATTAATCCAATTATCTTCTTTAAGATTAATAATGACTTGAGAAAGGATGTTTTCATCAATATCGTATTTTTTCAGATATTCTCTGACTTCTTTTTCAGTGCGTGCTTTAAAGGATAAGTGGTAGAGGGCCAGATTCTTACCGTAAGAAAATTTGGCAAAGTCCTGAATCTCTTTCAATTCTTCTTGGCTTATCACCTTATCTCTTGATAACATAAAACGAACAATAGTATCTTCAGTAATGTAGCATTTGTCGCCATTATCAAGCTCCATCAGATAGAGTCTTTTTTTCTTTTCAAGTTTTGTGATTTTCATAGTTCTATTATAACTCAAAATGTGATAAGATAGGGGTATGAATCTGAAAGTGAAACAAAAAATACCATTAAAAATCAAGCGCATGGGAATTAATGGTGAGGGAATCGGCTTTTATCAAAAAACATTAGTCTTTGTGCCTGGTGCTCTCAAAGGAGAAGATATCTATTGTCAGATTACTTCTATTAAACGTAACTTTGTTGAGGCAAAATTACTGAAGGTCAACAAGAAGTCTAAATTTCGAGTTGTGCCAGCTTGTACTATTTACAATGAGTGCGGAGGCTGCCAAATCATGCATCTGCATTATGATAAGCAGCTGGAGTTCAAGACGGACTTACTTCACCAAGCGCTAAAAAAATTTGCTCCTACAGGATATGAAAACTATGAAATTCGTCCGACAATTGGTATGCAGGAACCAAAATATTACCGTGCTAAGTTACAATTTCAGACTCGAAAATTTAAGAATCAGGTCAAGGCGGGCTTATATGCACAAAACTCTCACTATTTAGTAGAGTTGAAAGATTGCCTGGTACAAGACAAGGAAACCCAAGTGATTGCTAATCGTCTAGCGGAATTACTTACTTTTCACCAAATTCCAATCACGGATGAGAGAAAAGTTCTAGGTGTTAGAACTATAATGGTTCGACGAGCAAGAAAGACTGGACAGGTTCAGATTATTATTGTTACAAATCGTCAGCTTAATTTTACCCAACTAGTGAAAGACTTAGTTAAAGATTTTCCAGAAGTTGTGACAGTAGCTGTGAATACAAATACAGCTAAAACCAGTGAGATTTATGGTGAAAAGACAGAGATTATCTGGGGACAAGAGAGTATTCAAGAAGGTGTACTTGATTATGAATTTTCACTATCTCCTCGAGCTTTCTATCAACTAAATCCTGAACAAACAGAAGTTCTTTATAATGAGGCGGTAAAAGCCTTGGATGTTAATAAAGAAGACCATTTGATTGACGCTTATTGTGGAGTTGGAACGATTGGATTTGCCTTTGCAAAGAAAGTTAAAACACTCAGAGGTATGGATATTATTCCAGAAGCCATTGAAGATGCCAAGCGAAATGCTAAAAGAATGGGATTTGACAACACACATTACGAAGCAGGAACAGCGGAAGAGATTATTCCTCGCTGGTATAAGGAAGGCTACCTAGCAGATGCTCTGATTGTAGACCCACCACGTACAGGTCTGGATGATAAGTTATTAGACACTATTCTTACTTATGTACCAGAAAAAATGGTTTATATTTCTTGTAATGTTTCGACCTTGGCTCGTGATTTGGTGAGGTTAGTAGAAGTCTACGATATCCATTATATTCAGTCGGTCGATATGTTCCCACATACAGCTCGAACGGAAGCTGTTGTAAAATTAATTAAAAAAGATTAAAAAAGGTGTTGACAAAGTTAGAAAAGTGGGTATAATAGTAAGAGTTGAAAATAACTCAGGTCCGTTGGTCAAGGGGTTAAGACACCGCCTTTTCACGGCGGTAACACGGGTTCGAATCCCGTACGGACTATGGTATGTTGCAGATGAAATACTGATTGAAAAAAATTAAAAAAAGTTTCAAAAAAGTGTTGACAAGCGAAAGCGACTGTGATATACTAATATAGTTGTCACTTGAGAGAAGCGAGTGACAAAGACCTTTGAAAACTGAACAAGACGAACCAATGTGCAGGGCACTACAACTGATGTTGTAGTACTGAACAATGAAAAAACAATAAATCTGTCAGTGACAGAAATGAGTGAGAA
>CAUOWW010000016.1:0-29493 GCA_963508345.1 uncultured bacterium | reverse complement strand
TCGTATCGGAGCTACAACTATCTACGTAACTCACGACCAAACAGAAGCGATGACACTTGCAGACCGTATCGTTATCATGTCAGCAACTAAGAACCCTGCTGGTACAGGTACTATCGGACGTGTAGAACAAATCGGTTCTCCTCAAGAAGTTTACAAAAACCCAGTTAACAAATTCGTTGCAGGATTCATCGGAAGCCCAGCTATGAACTTCATCAATGTGAAATTGGTTGGTAGTGAAATTGTTTCTGACGGTTTCCGCTTGAAAGTTCCAGAAGGTGCTTTGAAAGTTCTTCGTGAAAAAGGCTATGAAGGTAAAGAATTGATCTTCGGTATTCGTCCAGAAGATGTGAATGCAGAACCTGCTTTCCTTGAAACATTCCCAGAATCAGTTGTAAAAGCGACTATTTCTGTATCTGAATTGCTTGGTTCAGAATCTCACCTTTACTGCCAAGTTGGTAAAGATGAATTTGTTGCCAAAGTTGATGCTCGTGACTACTTGCAAACAGGTGCAACAGTTGAACTTGGATTTGACTTGAACAAAGCACATTTCTTCGATGTAGAAACTGAAAGAACAATTTACTAAGATAAATAAAACTCAAAACACTGCTAGAAATCTGGCAGTGTTTTTTGCGGTTGAGTAGAAAAAACTCCTGGGAATTTCCAGGAGAGTATGAGTGGTTATTTAAACCTGAATCCTTCGTAAATAAGCTCTGTTTTTGGATTTTGTTTCTTAATCTGTTTGGCAAGTGACTTCATCATAGAAAGAGGACCACACATATAGACGCTTGCATGTTTGGGCACTTCTTCTTGATCAAAATTAAGATAGCCGTCTTTCCTACTGTCTACTAGATGGAGTTCAAAATTAGGGTTTTTCTGATCATAGTCACGAAGCAAATCTAGGTAGACTGCATTTTCATCTCCACGGAAGCTATAGTAGAAGTGAACCTGTTTATCCAAAATAGGATGTTCACGGATGTAAGAGATAAAGGGGGTGATCCCAATGCCTCCAGCAATCCAAATCTGATTTTTTCTTCCTTCTTCTATGATCATGTGTCCGTAAGCTCTGTCTACGCTTACTTTGCTGCCGACTTGAAGATTGTCATAGATATTCTTGGTATGGTCACCTGAATTTTTAACAGTAAAGTAAAGAGTTTGACCATGACCTCCTGAGATAGAAAAGGGATGAGGAGCACTTTCAAAGCCTTCTTGGAAAATCTTTAGGAAGGCAAATTGTCCTGCTTGATAGTTGAAAGGTCTGCTAAGATGGATTTGAATTTCTCTAGTATCGTGATTTAAGCGTTTGAGATTGGTAATTTTCCCTAGATAGGGGAAGCCAATCTTTTGATATAGAAAAATGATATAAAAACCAGCCAGTAATCCTAAAAGGGCATAGCTACCAACAAGAAAACTTAGAAGATTAAATGTAAGGAGACGATTGCCCATCATCATGTAGACATGAAAGAGTCCGAAAATATAGGCTAGGTAAACCAGGCGGTGAATCCATCGCCAAGCTTCGTATTGGATGTATTTGCCTAAATAGGCGACAAGGATGATACTGATAAAGATATAGATGGCAAGATTGCCAAACTGAGCAGCTAAACGAGAGCCCCACAAACCGCCCATACTAAAGTTATGAAAGATGAGTAGGATGATGGAGAGAAAGGAAGTGAATTTGTGGACGGTGTAGACCTTCTCCAAACCGTGAAACCAGTTTTCTAGTGGTGGGAGACGAGTGGCTAGGATAAAAGTCAGAGATAGGCTTGTTAAAGCTAGTCCTGGAATCATGAATTGGGGAGAAGTGTTCATCCAAGTCAAAATAGTCAAGACAAAACTAGCTATGATAAAGAGTAGTCCTTTGATTGATTTCATAGAAAATTCCATTTCATTTAGATTTTAATTTGTTGTAAATAAATTTGTTACATTTTATCATAGAAAAAGTATGGTGTCAAATTGAGGTCTATAAATATCTACTATCATCAAAAAACTCTCCAATTGAACTGGAGAGCGGCTGTTTATTCTGCAGCTTGTTGCCAACGTTTTGCTAGCATATGAGACAGGCTAGAAATTGCTAGGTTGAAGCTGAAGTAGATGAGGGCAATCAGGATATAAAGACTGAAGACCTGCTCTGGTTCGAAATAACGGCCCATGAGAATTTGGCTTGCTCCAAAGAGTTCTTGTAGGGCGATAACAGAGTAGAGAAGACTGGTATCCTTAATTACGGTTACAAACTGGGAAATGATAGCTGGCAACATTTTGCGGATGGCTTGTGGAAGAATGATGTGGTAGAGGATTTGTGCTGAGGTAAATCCTTGTGACATTCCTGCTTCGTACTGTCCCTTGTCTACGGCATTGAGACCGCCTCGAATAATCTCAGCTAGGGCCGCTGAGGTAAAGAGAGTAAAGGCAGTGATTCCTGCTGGAGTGGATTTCATCTTGAAAACTAAAAAGATAGTAAAGATCCAGAGGAGGTTGGGAACGTTGCGCACAAACTCGATGTAAATGCTGGAGATGATGCGCAAGACAGGATTTTTTCCATTTCTCATGACAGCTAGCACCGTACCGATAAGGGTAGAGAGGACGATGGCAATTAGAGAAATGTAGAGGGTCAAGCCAAATCCTTTAAAGATAAAGACTAGGTTATCTGGGGTCAAAACTTCTAAAATAGATTCCATAGTAACCTCCTAAAGTGAATAGGCTTTTTTGTTGGCTTGCTCCATCTTGCGACCAAACTGGGCAACAGGAAAGCAAAGAGAGAAGTAGAGCAGGGCAGCGCCTAGAAAGGCTGGGATATAGTTTCCGTTAAGAGCCGACCAAGATTTGGTTACAAACATCAAGTCCACTCCAGAAATGATAGCGACTGTCGAGGTGTTTTTGATGAGGTTAACGATTTGATTGGTCAAAGGAGGGATAATGATACGGAAGGCCTGAGGTAAGATAATCAAGCGCATGGCACTGATATAGGTAAAGCCTTGCGACAAGGCGGCCTCCATCTGACCGCTAGGAATAGACTGAATACCTGAGCGAATCACCTCAGCGATATAGGCTCCGTGATAGAGTCCTACGCAGAGAACAGCTGTCCAATAAATCGGAATCATGATGATATGGTCACTGATTAGAGGTAGACCATAAAAAACGATGACAAACTGCACCAAGAGGGGAGTATTTTGATAAAACTCCACAAATATGCGAGCCAAAATTCTCAATATCGGACGTTTACTGGTTGACATGGCTCCGAAGAAGATGCCCAAGACCATGGCGAGGATAAAGGATCCAATCGCTAGGGCAAGGGTGAAGAGGAAACCATTGAAAAATTGTCCAAAATCCTGAAAATAGGCTGTCCAAGATGATAAATCTGTCATGGGGTGTCCTCCTTAATCTGCGGTATGGCTAGATGGTTTGAGCTTGTAACGGTCATAAAGTTTCTGCAAACTACCATCCTTGCTCCATTTAGTGACCAAGTTATCAAGATAGTCGTTGAGCTCGGTATTTGATTTCTTGGTAACGATACCGTAGTCAGATGGCTTGAAACTATCATCTAGTAGTTCTGTCCGTTTACTGATGTAGCCTGACAGGATAGAGCGGTCCACGGAAAAGGCATCAATACGGTGAGCGTGTAGGGAAGTAATCAATTCTGGGTAGGAACCAAGTTCGACGAATTTAAAGGTTAGACCTTTCTTTTTACCCAGTTCGGTAATTAGGCGTTGGGTAATGGAACCTTGGGCAACACCGATGGTTTTTCCGTTTAGGTCCTCAATGCTTTTGATTTTGGCAGACTTATTGACCAAAAAGCCAGAAGCATCTGTGTAGTAGGGGCTGGTGAAGTTGTAGAGTTTTTTGCGTTCGTCTGTGATGGTAAAGGTCGCTATATCCATATCGACCTGTTCATTGTCTAGAAGTGGTCCACGAGTTTGTGCGGTAACAGGCACATAGCGAATCTTGACCTTGAGCTCATCAGCTACCATCTTGGCCAGGTCAGTTTCGATACCAGAATAGGTCCCTGTCTTGGGATCCTTGTAGCCAAAATTGGGAACATCTTGTTTGACACCGACAACCAGTTCGCCTCTTTTTTGAATATCTGCGACACTGGTGTCAGCCTGAACTGGTTTTGCAGCAGCAAGGCCCAAAAGGCTAATCAATAATGCGGATAAAAAGAATTTCTTTTTCATAGGCGCCTCCTTATTTGACTTTGTCACTTTCGTGGTTGATAATTTTGCTGAGGAATTGTTGGGCACGAGGTTCGCTTGGATTGTCGAAAAAGTCATCGACATCGGTCGTATCTACTAAAACTTCGCCGTCAGCCATAAAGATAATGCGATCAGCAACTTCACGGGCGAAGCCCATTTCATGGGTCACGACAATCATATTCATACCATCGTGGGCTAATTTTTGCATAACTGCCAGAACATCGCCGATGGTTTCAGGGTCAAGGGCAGATGTTGGCTCATCAAAGAGGAGGAGTTCAGGATGCATAGCGAGTCCACGTGCGATGGCAATCCGTTGTTTTTGTCCACCAGATAGCATGGCTGGATAAGAATCTTTCTTGTCCCACATATTTACAAATTCCAGATATTTTTGGGCTGTTTTTTCAGCTTCTTTTTTATCAATTCCTAGAACTTTTACGGGTGCAAGTGTTACGTTTTCTAACACTGTTTTATGCGGATAGAGGTTAAAATGTTGGAAAACCATGCCTACTTCCTTGCGAAGCGGTACCAAATCTTTCTGGCTGGCACCAGCAACTTGGTGACCATTTACTAGAAGACTTCCTTTGTCTACAGCCTCCAAACCATTGATGGTGCGGATAAGAGTGGACTTCCCAGAACCAGAAGGGCCTAGGAGGACAACGACTTGCCCTTTTTCAAAACGGAGATTGATGTCGCGGAGTGCATGGTAGTCTCCGTAATATTTTTCGACGTGTTCAAATTCTACTAAAGCCATAAGGAATCTCCTTTGTGTTAGATTTTATAACATGATTTTACACCAAAAGAATTGCCTTGTCAAATCATATCTGAAAAAATTCACTAAAATTTTATAAAAAGGCAATCTGGATAGAGAAAAAGCCTAAATCGTGTTATAATGAAGCAATAGAATTCTTAGAAAGAGTGGATGTCTTTTTGATAACACCTACTTATGAATGGCAGTTTGCCCCGCAGGTTGAAGATGCGGATTTTACAAAGATAGCCAAGAAGGCTGGGCTGGGTCCTGAGGTGGCTCGGTTATTATTTGAGAGAGGGATTCAGGACCAAGAAAGTCTGAAGAAGTTTTTAGAACCTTCTTTGGAGGACTTGCATGACCCTTATCTACTCCATGATATGGACAAGGCAGTGGAACGGATTCGTCAGGCCATTGAAGAAGGGGAAAATATCCTCGTTTACGGTGATTATGATGCGGATGGTATGACTTCGGCTTCGATTGTGAAGGAAAGTTTGGAACAGCTTGGTGCTGAGTGCCGTGTTTACTTGCCAAATCGTTTCACTGATGGCTATGGACCTAATGCCAGTGTCTATAAATACTTTATCGAGCAAGAAGGGATTTCCTTGATTGTGACGGTGGATAATGGGGTTGCGGGTCATGAGGCTATTGAATTGGCCCAGTCTATGGGAGTGGATGTCATTGTGACTGATCACCATTCTATGCCTGAAACCTTACCAGATGCCTATGCCATCGTTCACCCTGAACATTCAGATGCGGACTATCCTTTCAAATATTTGGCTGGTTGTGGAGTTGCTTTCAAGCTGGCTTGTGCTCTGTTAGAAGAAGTGCAAGTGGAATTGCTTGATTTGGTTGCTATCGGAACTATTGCGGATATGGTTAGTTTGACGGATGAGAACCGTATCTTGGTTCAATATGGTCTAGAAATGCTGGGGCATACTCAGCGTATTGGTCTGCAAGAAATGATGGACATGGCTGGGATTGCTGCCAACGAAGTGACAGAAGAAACGGTTGGTTTCCAGATTGCCCCTCGTTTGAATGCCTTGGGCCGCTTGGATGATCCCAATTCTGCCATCGATTTGCTGACTGGGTTTGATGATGAGGAAGCGCATGAGATTGCTCTCATGATTCATCAGAAAAACGAAGAGCGCAAGGAAATCGTCCAGTCTATCTATGAAGAAGCTAAGACCATGGTGGACCCTGAGAAGAAGGTTCAAGTCTTGGCCAAGGAAGGTTGGAATCCTGGGGTTCTAGGAATCGTGGCTGGTCGTTTGCTGGAAGAACTAGGGCAGACAGTCATCGTTCTTAATATAGAAGACGGTCGTGCCAAGGGCAGTGCTCGTAGTGTGGAAGCGGTCGATATTTTTGAGGCACTGGATCCTCATCGAAACCTCTTCATCGCATTTGGCGGTCATGCTGGCGCAGCAGGAATGACGCTGGAAGTGGAGAAACTCTCAGATTTGTCTCAGGTTTTGGAAGATTATGTCCGTGAAAAAGGCGCAGATACTGCTGGCAAGAACAAGTTAAATCTAGATGAAGAGCTGGATTTGGAGACTTTGAGTCTTGAAACAGTCAAGAACTTTGAGCGCTTGGCACCTTTTGGAATGGACAATCAGAAACCTGTCTTTTATATTAAGGATTTTCAGGTCGAAAGTGCCCGTACTATGGGAGCAGGCAATGCCCATCTCAAGCTGAAAATTTCCAAGGGTGAGGCGAGTTTTGAAGTGGTAGCCTTTGGCCAAGGCAGATGGGCAACAGAGTTTTCTCAAACCAAGAATCTAGAGCTGGCAGTCAAATTATCTGTCAACCAATGGAATGGCCAAACTGCCCTCCAGTTGATGATGGTGGATGCGCGTGTGGAGGGTGTTCAACTCTTTAATATTCGTGGGAAAAATGCAGTCTTGCCAGAAGGAGTTCCAGTCTTGGATTTTGCTGGAGAACTGCCAGATATAGCGATTAGTGAAGCTGTTGTCGTAAAAATTATTCCTGAGGATATTACCTTGCTGAAGACCATTTTTCAGGAACAGCATTTCTCTGCTGTCTATTTCAAAAATGATATTGACAAGGCCTATTATCTGACAGGTTATGGGACTAGAGATCAGTTTGCCAAATTGTACAAGACTATTTACCAGTTCCCAGAGTTTGATATTCGCTACAAGCTGAAAGATTTGGCTGCTTATCTTAATATTCAACAAATCTTGCTGGTCAAGATGATTCAAGTATTTGAAGAACTAGGCTTTGTGACGATCAAAGATGGTGTCATGACAGTCAATAAAGAAGCGCCAAAGCGGGAGATAGGAGAAAGTCAGATTTACCAAAATCTCAAACAAACCGTTAAAGACCAAGAAATGATGGCGCTGGGTACGGTGCAAGAAATTTATGACTTTTTAATGGAAAAAGAGTAGACGTAGGAAAGAGTTGGGCAACCAGCTCTTTTTTGAAAACAAATCTTCATTTTGAAAATCATCAAAAAAATGGTATAATGGTAGGAAAAGATTCGGCTAAAAGTAATAGTGCTTTTAGAATAAGAGGGTAAGCAACCCTATAATCAAGATAAATTAAGCTTTCGGAGGAAAAATGAGTAATATCAGTTTAACAACGCTTGGTGGTGTACGTGAAAATGGGAAAAATATGTATATCGCTGAAATCGATGGGTCTATTTTCGTTTTGGATGCAGGTCTCAAATATCCTGAAAATGAACAACTAGGGGTGGACGTCGTTATTCCAAACATGGACTACCTTTTTGAAAATAGCGACCGTATCGCAGGAGTCTTCTTGACCCATGGCCATGCGGATGCCATTGGTGCTCTGCCTTATCTCTTGGCTGAAGCCAAGGTACCTGTATTTGGCTCTGAGTTGACCATTGAGTTGGCCAAACTCTTTGTCAAGGGAAATGACACAGTTAAGAAATTCAATGATTTTCATGTTATTGATGAGGATTCGGAGATTGATTTTGGAGGAACTGTGGTGTCCTTCTTCCGTACGACCCACTCTATCCCAGAAAGTCTGGGTATTGTCTTGAAGACAGCTGAAGGTAGCATTGTTTATACAGGTGACTTTAAATTTGACCAGACAGCTAGTGAATCCTATGCGACAGACTTCGCTCGTTTGGCAGAAATCGGTCGTGATGGAGTTCTAGCCCTTCTTAGCGATTCAGCCAATGCAGATAGCAATATCCAGGTGGCTAGCGAAAGTGAAGTTGGGGACGAGATCACTCAAACCATTGCAGATTGGGATGGTCGTATCATCGTCGCAGCAGTAGCCAGCAACCTCTCTCGTATCCAGCAGGTGTTTGACGCTGCGGATGCAACAGGCCGTCGTGTGGTCTTGACAGGATTTGATATTGAAAATATTGTCCGTACTGCTATTCGCCTTAAGAAATTGTCTCTAGCTAACGAGAGTCTTTTGATTAAGCCGAAAGATATGTCTCGTTTTGAAGACCATGAGTTGATTATCCTTGAGACAGGTCGTATGGGTGAGCCTATCAACGGTCTTCGCAAGATGTCGATTGGTCGCCACCGTTATGTGGAAATCAAGGACGGTGACCTAGTTTATATTGTAACCACTCCGTCTATCGCTAAAGAAGCAGTCATGGCGCGTGTGGAAAATATGATTTACCAAGCTGGAGGTGTTGTCAAATTGATCACCCAAAGCTTGCGTGTGTCAGGGCACGGAAATGCGCGTGATTTGCAATTGATGATTAACCTCTTGCAACCCAAGTATCTCTTCCCAATTCAAGGAGAATACCGTGAGTTGGATGCCCATGCTAAGGCTGCTATGGCAGTTGGGATGTTGCCAGAACGCATTTTCATCCCTAAAAAGGGAACCAGCATGGCTTATGAGAATGGAGACTTTGTCCCAGCTGGAGCGGTTTCAGCAGGGGATGTCTTGATTGACGGAAATGCCATCGGTGATGTTGGTAATGTGGTTCTTCGTGACCGTAAGGTCTTGTCAGAAGATGGAATTTTCATCGTCGCAATCACCGTTAACCGTCGTGAGAAGAAAATTGTAGCCAAGGCTCGTGTTCACACGCGTGGATTTGTTTATCTCAAGAAGAGTCGCGATATTCTCCGTGAAAGTTCAGAATTGATTAACCAGACGGTAGAAGACTATCTTCAAGGAGATGACTTTGACTGGGCAGATCTTAAAGGGAAGGTTCGTGATAATCTGACCAAGTATCTCTTTGATCAGACTAAGCGTCGTCCAGCTATTTTACCAGTAGTCATGGAAGCAAAATAATTGTTGAAATAAACAGAGAGAAAGTCGAGTTTCGGCTTTTTCTTATAGAAAAATAGAGGAAAAATTATGGCAGTAATGAAAATCGAGTATTACTCACAAGTTTTGGATATGGAGTGGGGAGTGAATGTTCTTTACCCCGATGCCAATCGAGTGGAAGAACCAGAGTGTCATGACATTCCCGTCTTGTACCTCTTGCACGGCATGTCTGGCAACCATAATAGTTGGCTCAAGCGGACCAATGTAGAACGCTTACTTCGAGGGACTAATCTCATCGTCGTCATGCCCAATACCAGCAACGGTTGGTACACCGATACCCAGTATGGTTTTGACTATTACACAGCTCTAGCGGAGGAATTGCCGCAGATTTTGAAACGCTTCTTCCCTAACATGACTAGCAAGCGTGAAAAGACCTTTATCGCTGGTCTCTCTATGAGAGGCTATGGCTGTTTTAAACTGGCTCTTGTTACAAATCATTTTTCTCATGCAGCTAGCTTTTCAGGTGCCCTTAGTTTTCAAGATTTTTCTCCTGAGAGCCAAAATCTGGGGACACCAGCTTACTGGAGAGGTGTTTTTGGGGAGATTAAAGATTGGACAACTAGTCCTTATTCTCTAGAAAGTCTGGCTAAAAAATCGGATAAAAAGACCAAACTTTGGGCTTGGTGTGGCGAGCAGGATTTCTTGTACGAAGCCAATAATTTAGCAGTAAAAAATCTCAAAAAACTGGGCTTTGATGTGACCTATAGCCATAGCGCCGGAACTCACGAGTGGTATTATTGGGAAAAACAATTGGAACGGTTTCTAGCAACTCTGCCAATTGATTTCAAATTAGAAGAGAGATTGTCATAATTTAGCTTTCTTTCAGCTTGTTTTAGTAAAATAGACTTTATTTGCTAGAAAGGTGGAGGGAAATGCGCTGGATTTTTCGTTTGATAGGGGCTTTCTTTTCTTTTGTGTGGCGTTTGTTTTGGCGCCTGGTTTGGATAGTTGTGCTCTTATGTGCTCTTGCTTTCGGACTTCTCTGGTATCTGAACGGGGATTTTCAAGGAGCGCTAAAGCAAGCAGAACGGTCAGTCAAGATTGGTAAACAAAGTATCGACCAATGGGAAAAAACAGGGCAACTGCCTAAGTTGAACCAGACAGATAGCCACCAGCATTCTGAAGGAAGATGGCCACAGGCTTCTGCTCGTATTTACTTGGATCCGCAGATGGATTCAGGATTTCAAGAGGCATATTTAGAAGCGATTCAGAATTGGAATCAAACTGGTGTTTTTAACTTTGAAATCGTGACTGAGTATAGTAAGGCGGATATCTTGGCTACGGGGATGAATGACGGAGGCACTCCTGTGGCAGGAGAGGCGGAAAGTCAGACCAATCTCTTAACAGGGCAATTTTTGTCTGTAACGGTGCGGTTGAATCACTATTATCTGTCTAATCCTAACTATGGCTATTCCTATGAGCGCCTTGTCCACACGGCAGAACATGAGTTGGGGCATGCGATTGGCTTGGACCATACAGATGAAAAGTCTGTCATGCAACCTGCGGGTTCTTTTTATGGTATCCAGGAAGAGGATGTCGCAAACCTTCGAAAAATATATGAGACCAATGAGTAGGGGACTATCTTTCCCTACTTTTTTGTTATAATGGAACTATGAATAACTTGATTAAATCAAAACTAGAGCTCCTGCCGACCAGCCCTGGTTGCTACATTCACAAGGATAAAAACGGTACCATTATCTATGTAGGAAAGGCTAAAAATCTGCGTAATCGCGTGAGGTCTTATTTCCGTGGAAGTCATGATACTAAGACAGAGGCTCTGGTATCTGAAATTGTGGATTTTGAATTTATTGTTACGGAGTCCAATATTGAGGCACTTCTCCTAGAAATCAACCTGATCAAGGAAAATAAGCCTAAATACAATATCATGCTCAAGGATGATAAGTCTTATCCCTTCATTAAAATCACTAATGAGCGCTATCCTCGTTTGATTATTACCCGTCAGGTCAAAAAGGACGGCGGTCTCTACTTTGGACCTTATCCAGATGTGGGGGCAGCCAATGAAATCAAGCGGCTACTAGATCGGATTTTTCCTTTTCGAAAGTGTACGAATCCACCGTCTAAGGTCTGTTTTTACTACCATATCGGCCAATGCCTGGCCCACACCATATGTAATAAAGATGAGACCTATTTCAAGTCCATGGCTCAGGAGGTTTCTGATTTTCTAAAAGGGCAGGATGACAAAATCATCGATGATCTCAAGGGCAAGATGGCAACGGCAGCCCAAGCTATGGAATTTGAACGTGCAGCGGAATACCGTGACCTAATTCAGGCTATTGGAACGCTTCGAACCAAGCAACGGGTCATGGCTAAGGATCTCCAAAATCGGGATGTCTTTGGCTACTATGTGGACAAGGGATGGATGTGTGTTCAGGTTTTCTTTGTTCGTCAGGGCAAGTTAATTGAACGTGACGTCAATCTATTCCCCTACTACAATGATCCGGACGAGGATTTCTTAACCTATGTGGGACAATTCTATCAAGAAAAATCCCATCTAGTACCAAATGAAGTATTGATTCCGCAGGATATTGATGAAGAAGCCGTCAAGGCCTTGGTGGATACTAAGATTCTCAAACCTCAGCGTGGTGAGAAAAAACAACTGGTCAATCTAGCTATAAAGAATGCTCGAGTCAGTCTAGAGCAGAAGTTCAATTTGTTAGAAAAATCTGTCGAAAAGACCCAAGGGGCTATTGAAAATCTAGGACGCTTGCTCCAAATTCCGACTCCAGTTCGCATCGAGTCCTTCGATAACTCCAACATCATGGGAACTAGCCCTGTTTCAGCCATGGTGGTCTTTGTCAACGGCAAACCAAGTAAAAAAGATTATCGTAAGTATAAAATCAAGACTGTGGTTGGGCCAGACGACTATGCGAGTATGAGAGAAGTCATTCGCAGGCGCTATGGTCGAGTACAGCGTGACGGTTTGACTCCTCCAGATTTGATTGTGATTGATGGGGGACAAGGTCAAGTCAATATCGCCAAGCGAGTCATCCAAGAGGAGCTGGGCTTGGATATTCCAATTGCAGGTCTGCAAAAGAATGACAAGCACCAAACCCATGAATTGCTCTTTGGAGATCCGCTTGAGGTGGTGGAGTTGTCTCGTAATTCTCAAGAATTTTTCCTCCTCCAACGCATTCAGGATGAGGTCCACCGCTTTGCTATTACTTTCCACCGTCAACTGCGCTCAAAAAATTCCTTTTCTTCACAACTGGATGGCATTGACGGTTTGGGGCCTAAACGCAAGCAGAATCTCATGAAGCATTTCAAGTCTCTAACTAAAATCAAGGAAGCTAGTGTGGATGAGATTGTCGAAGTTGGGGTGCCAAGGGCAGTCGCAGAGGCTGTGCAGAGGAAGTTGAATCCGCAGGAAGCAGAAGCCTTACTTCAAGTGGCGGAAGAACAAGCAGATTATCAAACGGAAGGAAACCACAATGAAACATAAAATCGCAATTTTATCAGACATTCATGGCAATGCGACGGCGCTAGAAGCAGTGATTGCAGATGCTAAAAATCAAGGAGTCAGTGAATACTGGCTTCTGGGAGATATTTTTCTTCCTGGTCCAGGCGCAAATGACTTGGTCGCCCTGCTAAAGGACCTTCCTATCACAGCCAGTGTTCGAGGCAATTGGGATGATTGTATCCTTGAGGCCTTGGATGGCGAATATGGTTTGGAAGATCCGCAAGAAATCCAGTCAATGCGCATGACCCAGTTTTTGATGGAGCGAATGGATCCTGCAACGATTGTCTGGCTACGAAGCTTGCCTATGCTGGAAAAGAAAGAAGTTGAGGGACTGCGCTTTTCTATCTCACATAATTTACCTGACAAAAACTATGGTGGGGATCTACTGGTTGGGAATGATACAGATAAATTTGACCAACTGCTAGATGCGGAAACCGACGTGGCAGTCTATGGTCATGTCCACAAGCAGTTGCTTCGTTATGGCAGTCAAGGGCAACAAATCATCAATCCAGGGTCGATTGGCATGCCCTATTTTAATTGGGAGGCGTTAAAAAATCACCGTGCCCAGTATGCCGTGATAGAAGTTGAAGATGGGGAATTGGTAAATATCCTATTTCGTAAAGTCGCTTATGATTATGAGGCTGAGTTAGAATTGGCCAAATCCAAGGGGCTTCCCTTTATCGAAATGTACGAAGAACTACGTCGTGAAGATAACTATCAGGGACACAATCTGGAATTATTAGCAAGCTTAATAGAAAAGCATGGGTATGTAGAAGATGTGAAGAATTTTTTTGATTTTTTGTAAGAGTTTCCTAAGATAACCAATGCAAACTAAAAACGATTGGCTGGTCCAATCGTTTTTAATATATCTTATTGTAACTGAGATTGATCTGGCAGATAAGAACCACCTAGATAAGTGTTGCTAAGTTTTTCAAGGGTTCCGTCTTGGTAGAGTTCTTTGAGTGCTTTATCAAATTTTTCTTTAAACTCTTTTTGGTCGCTTGAGAAAACAATATAATTGTTGGGGCTATCTGCAGAAGGCAAGTCAACCATAGAAAGGTCCAAACCACGGTCCTTGATAATCTTTTGAACCGATACCTTGTCAAAAACTAGGAAATCAAATTCACCGTTAGAGAGGTCTAAGATTCGTTTACCGATATCCTCTCCAGAAAAATTGATAGTAGCGGGATTGTCAGTGTGTTTTTGATTCCAGTTATTGATGAATTGAGCGTTTGAAGTTCCAGTATCCTCTTGCGTTGTTTTGCCAGCGATTTGGTCAAGTGAAGTCAGAGGATTTTTCTTGTTGCTGACAAGTACGAGGGGATTGTTCGAAATTGGGAGTGAGTAAAGGTATTTTTCAGCACGCTCTTTTGTGTAACTCAAGTTATTAGCTGCTGCTTGATAATGACCAGAATCAAGTCCTGGGAAGATACTTTCCCAGGCGGTTCTTTGGAATTGAATCTCGTAGTCGCTGAGTTTTTCATCCACTGCTTTCAGAACTTCGATATCGAAGCCTGTTAGATTGCCCTTATCTTCGTAGTCAAATGGCGGCACATCACCAGCGGTAGCAACGACGATTGTCTTTTGAGGGTTAGTCTTTTTAGGTGTAGCTTGATTTCCACAGGCAACTAAAAGTGGGAGGATGGCTAGTAATAGGCTAAATTTTTTCATAATGTCTCCATTCAAATGTAAGTTATCTGCTAGTTTATCAGAAACTTTCCCGATGAACCAATATATATTTTTTATGGCTGTGATAAAAAAACTTAATCATGAAAAATCCCTGCAAGCTCTTTCAAATTATGGTAGAATGGAAGCAGTAGAATTAGAAAAGGAAATCGATTATGAAATTTCTTGAATTAAATAAAAAACGTCATGCGACCAAGCAGTTCATTGATAAGCCAGTGGATCCTAAAGATGTGCGTACGGCTATCGAAATTGCAACCTTGGCTCCAAGTGCCCACAATAGCCAGCCTTGGAAATTTGTGGTGGTTCGTGAGAAAAATGCTGAATTGGCAAAGTTGGCTTACGGTTCCAACTTTGAGCAGGTATCATCAGCGCCTGTAACCATTGCCCTGTTTACGGATACAGACCTTGCCAAACGTGCTCGTAAGATTGCCCGAGTTGGAGGTGCTAACAATTTCTCAGAAGAACAACTTCAATACTTTATGAAAAATTTGCCTGCGGAATTTGCCCGTTACAATGAACAACAGGTCAGTGACTACCTAGCCCTCAATGCAGGTTTGGTTGCTATGAACTTGATTCTCGCTCTTACAGATCAAGGAATTGGCTCAAATATGATCCTTGGTTTTGACAAATCAAAAGTCAACGAAGTTTTGGATATCGAAGAACGTTTCCGCCCAGAACTCTTGATTACAGTGGGTTATACGGACGAGAAATTAGAACCAAGCTACCGCTTGCCAGTAGATGAAATCATCGAGAAAAGATAGAAGGAAGATAATATGACAGCAATTGATTTTACAGCAGAAGTAGAAAAACGCAAAGAAGACCTCTTGGCTGACTTATTTAGCCTTTTGGAAATCAACTCAGAACGTGATGACAGCAAGGCTGATGCCCAGCATCCATTTGGGCCTGGTCCAGTAAAAGCCTTAGAAAAATTCCTTGAAATCGCAGACCGCGATGGCTATCCAACTAAAAATGTTGATAACTATGCAGGACACTTCGAGTTTGGTGATGGAGAAGAAGTTCTCGGAATCTTTGCCCACATGGACGTGGTGCCAGCTGGTAGCGGTTGGGACACGGATCCTTATACACCAACTATCAAAGACGGTCGCCTCTACGCGCGTGGTGCTTCAGATGACAAGGGTCCTACAACAGCTTGTTACTATGGTTTGAAAATCATCAAAGAATTGGGCCTTCCAACTTCTAAGAAAGTTCGCTTTATTGTCGGAACTGATGAAGAATCAGGCTGGGCAGACATGGATTACTATTTTGAACATGTAGGACTTGCAAAACCAGACTTCGGTTTCTCCCCAGATGCTGAGTTCCCTATCATCAACGGTGAAAAAGGAAACATCACAGAATATCTTCATTTTGCAGGTAAAAATACAGGCGCTGCCCGTCTTCACAGCTTCACAGGTGGTTTGCGTGAAAACATGGTACCAGAATCAGCAACAGCAGTTATTTCAGGTGATTTGGCTGACTTGCAAGCTAAACTAGATGCCTTTGTTGCAGAACACAAACTTAGAGGAGAACTCCAAGAAGAAAACGGCCAATACAAGGTGACGATCATTGGTAAATCAGCCCACGGTGCTATGCCTGCTTCAGGTGTCAATGGTGCGACTTACCTAGCCCTCTTCCTCAGCCAGTTTGACTTTGCTGGTCCAGCTAAAGACTACCTTGACATCGCTGGTAAAATTCTCTTGAACGACCATGAGGGTGAAAATCTCAAGATTGCTCATGTGGATGAAAAGATGGGTGCCCTTTCTATGAATGCCGGTGTCTTCCGCTTCGATGAAACAAGTGCTGATAATACCATTGCCCTTAACATCCGCTATCCAAAAGGAACAAGTCCAGAACAAATCAAGTCAATCCTTGAAAACTTGCCAGTTGCTTCTGTTAGCCTTTCTGAGCACGGTCACACCCCTCACTATGTGCCAATGGAAGATCCACTTGTCCAAACCTTGTTGAATGTTTATGAAAAACAAACTGGTCTTAAAGGTCATGAGCAAGTCATTGGTGGTGGAACCTTTGGTCGCTTGCTAGAACGCGGAGTTGCCTACGGTGCCATGTTCCCAGACTCAATTGACACTATGCATCAAGCTAATGAATTTATAGCCTTGGATGATCTTTTCCGAGCAGCAGCAATCTATGCTGAAGCTATCTACGAATTGATCAAATAAAACGATAGAAGTCTGAGATCTTATGCTTAGACTTCTTTTTGGAGGGAAAGTAGATGTCTCAAATTGAAAGAATCAAGCAGGCTATTATGGCGGATCCACAGAATGCCAGCTATACCGAACTCGGAATAGAACCTCTCTTTGCAGCGCCAAAGACTGCTCGCATCAATATCATCGGTCAAGCGCCGGGCCTTAAAACTCAAGAAGCAGGCCTTTACTGGAAGGACAAAAGTGGTGACCGCTTGCGGGACTGGCTCGGTGTGGATGAAGATACCTTTTACAATTCAGGTTATTTTGCTGTTTTGCCTATGGATTTTTACTTTCCAGGGCATGGAAAGTCAGGTGATCTGCCACCGAGAACTGGCTTTGCTGAAAAATGGCATCCGCAGCTCTTGCAAGAATTGCCCGATATTCAGTTGACCCTCTTGATTGGGCAATATGCCCAGGCCTACTATTTAAAGGAGAAAATCAGTGGCAAGGTGACAGAACGGGTAAAACACTACCAGAACTACTTGCCAACCTATTTTCCACTAGTTCACCCCTCGCCACGAAATCAAATCTGGATGGCCAAAAATCCTTGGTTTGAGTCAGAAGTGGTGCCAGATTTGAAAAAAAGAATTAAAACCATTTTATAGTCAATGAAAATCAAAGAGCAAACTAGGAAGCTAGCCGCAAGCTGCTCAAAACACGGTTTTGAGGTTATGGATAGAACTGACGAAGTCAGTTACATATATCTACGGTAAGGCGACGCTGACGTGGTTTGAAGAGATTTTCGAAGAGTATTAGGAGAAAAAGAATGAAAGAAATAACCTTTGACGCATTTTACCAGCTTTATCAAAACGACCAACTTTCTCTAGTGGACGTGAGAGAAGTGGATGAATTTGAAACTCTTCATTTAGAAGGTGCCCACAACCTACCGCTTAGTCAATTAGCTGATAGCTATGATCAGTTGGACAAGGATCAGTTGCATTATGTCATTTGTAAAGCTGGAATGAGATCAGCGCGTGCTTGCCAATTCCTATCAGAACAAGGTTATAATGTTATCAATGTACAAGGTGGTATGACTGCCTTTGAAGAACTCTAAACGTAAGAATTTTCTCCTACTTGGTGTAGACTGGGTAGGAGAGTTTTATTTTTAGATAATTCATACTTTTTAGAATTTTAAAAACATTTAACATTTTGCTTCGTGTTGCTTTTTTCAGACTCCCAATCGTGGTATACTAGGTCAGTATTTTATAAATATGAAGGAGATTTTCATGGCTAAAAAAGGTGCCCTAACAGGTTTGCTCCTGTTTGGAATATTTTTTGGTGCGGGAAACTTGATTTTTCCGCCTTCTCTAGGTGCTCTATCTGGAGAACATTTTCTTCCTGCCATCGCAGGTTTTGTCTTTTCAGGTGTCGGTATTGCCGTCTTGACTCTTATTATTGGAACGCTAAATCCTAAAGGATATATCTACGAGATTTCAACAAAGATAGCGCCTTGGTTTGCGACTCTTTACCTCTCAGTTCTTTACTTGTCAATCGGTCCATTCTTTGCTATCCCACGTACTGCTACAACAGCTTACGAAGTAGGGATCAGCCCCCTTTTATCGGATGCAAATAAAGGACTTGGCTTGATTGTCTTTACCCTTCTTTATTTTGTGGCAGCGTATCTGATTTCGCTTAATCCATCAAAAATCTTAGACCGTATCGGCCGTATTTTAACGCCAGTCTTTGCAATCTTGATTGTTATCTTGGTTGTTTTAGGAGCTATCAAATACGGTGGAACAAGTCCTCAAGCTGCTTCAGCTGCTTATCAAGCTTCTGCCTTTGGTACAGGTTTCCTAGAAGGTTATAATACCTTGGATGCCCTTGCTTCGGTTGCCTTCAGTGTAATCGCAGTTCAAACCTTGAAACAACTTGGATTTTCAAGTAAGAAAGAATACATTTCAACTATTTGGGTTGTTGGTATCGTTGTAGCCCTTGCTTTCAGCGCTCTTTACATCGGTTTAGGTTTCCTTGGAAATCATTTCCCAGTACCAGCTGAAGCTATGAAGGGTGGAACACCAGGTGTTTACATCTTGTCACAAGCAACTCAAGAAATCTTTGGTTCAACAGCTCAAATCTTCCTTGCAGCTATGGTTACTGTAACCTGCTTCACAACTACAGTTGGTTTGATTGTGTCAACTGCTGAGTTCTTTAATGAGCGCTTCCCACAAATCAGCTACAAGGTTTATGCGACAGCCTTTACCTTGATTGGATTTGCCATTGCTAATTTGGGTCTTGATGCGATTATCAAGTACTCAATTCCTGTACTGGTTATCTTGTACCCAATCACCATTGCCATCGTTATGATTGTCATTGTGAATAAATTTGTGGCTCTTTCAAAACCAGGTATGCAGTTGACAATTGCTGTGGTTACAGCTATTGCCATTGCAAGCGTACTAGGAAGCTCGTTTAAGGTTGAGTTTCTTGCAAACCTTGTTAACGCTCTTCCTTTTGCTAAGGCATCTCTCCCATGGTTGGTGCCAGCCATTGTCGGAATCTTGCTCTCATTGGTTCTACCAAACAAGCAAGAAAGTGATGTTTTTGAAATGGAATAATCACTAATACTCTTCAAAAATCAAATTCAAACCGCGTCAACGTCGCCTTGTCGTACTCAAGTACAGCCTGCGGCTAGTTTCCTCTTTGATTTTCATTGAGTATAAAATCACTTTTGTGGCCAAGTCTACAGGAGTGATTTTCTTTTTTTATCCGATGATAAATGTGTTATAATAGGTAGCAAAAGAGGTGAAGAAATGAATCAAACAGTAGAATATATCAAAGAACTGACAGCCATTGCGTCGCCAACGGGCTTCACTCGTGAGATTTCGGACTATTTAGTCAAGACTTTAGAAGGTTTTGGTTACCAGCCGGTTCGCACAGCCAAGGGTGGTGTCAATGTGACCATCAAAGGTCAAAATGATGATGAACAACGCTATGTGACTGCCCATGTGGATACGCTGGGTGCCATTGTCCGTGCTGTCAAACCAGATGGCCGTCTCAAATTGGACCGTATAGGTGGCTTCCCTTGGAACATGATTGAAGGAGAAAACTGTACCGTTCATGTGACTAGTACAGGTGAAAAAGTATCAGGAACCATCCTCATCCACCAAACTTCTTGCCATGTCTACAAGGATGCAGGAACTGCAGAACGCACGCAGGACAATATGGAAGTGCGTTTGGACGCCAAAGTAACCAATGAAAAAGAAACTCGTGCCTTGGGGATTGAGGTTGGTGATTTTATTAGCTTTGATCCACGAACCGTCGTGACGGAAACTGGTTTTATCAAGTCTCGTCATTTGGACGACAAGGTCAGCGCAGCAATTTTGCTTAACCTGCTTCGTATTTATAAGGAAGAGAAGATTGAATTGCCAGTAACAACCCATTTTGCTTTTTCAGTCTTTGAAGAAGTGGGGCATGGTGCTAACTCTAATATTCCTGCTCAGGTAGTAGAATATCTGGCTGTGGATATGGGAGCTATGGGCGATGATCAGCAAACAGATGAGTACACAGTGTCTATCTGTGTCAAGGATGCTTCAGGACCTTATCACTATGACTTCCGTCAACATTTGGTTGCCTTGGCTAAAGAGCAAGATATTCCATTTAAGCTGGACATCTATCCATTTTATGGTTCGGACGCTTCGGCAGCTATGTCTGCAGGTGCAGAAGTCAAACACGCCCTTCTCGGTGCTGGTATCGAGTCTAGCCATTCATATGAACGCACTCATATTGACTCGGTAGTCGCAACAGAGCGTATGGTTGATGCTTACCTTAAGAGCGGGTTGGTAGACTAATATGTGCCTTATTTGCCAGAGAATTGAGCTCATTAAAGCTGGGGACAATCCTTACTTTGTCAAAGAGTTGGAAACAGGCTATCTTGTGATTGGAGATCACCAGTATTTTTCAGGCTATAGTCTCTTTCTAGCCAAGGAACACGTCACGGAATTGCACCATTTAGAAAAGGAAATGAGACTCCGTTTTCTAGAGGAAATGAGTCTAGTCCAAGAGGCAGTTGCCAAGTCCTTTGCTGCCGAGAAAATGAATATTGAACTTTTAGGAAATGGCGATGCCCATCTCCACTGGCATCTTTTCCCTAGACGAACAGGTGATATGAATGGTCACGGTCTCAAGGGACGTGGTCCAGTCTGGTGGGTTCCCTTTGAAGAAATGACAGCAGAAACCTGCCAAGTAAAACCTGATGAGATTAAACAATTAGTCAAACGTTTATCGTCAGAACTAGATAACCTATTAGAAATAAAGGAGTAGAAATGAAAAAAAGATACCTTGTTTTGACAGCCTTGCTAGCCTTGAATCTAGCAGCTTGTTCACAAGAAAAAGCAAAAAATGAAGATGGAGTAGCTAAGACAGAACAAACAGCTAAAGCTGATGGAACAGTCGGAAATAAGTCTCAAGAAGCCACCCAGAAAAAAGCAGAAGTGGTCAATAAAGGAGACTACTACAGTATCCAAGGGAAATACGATGAAATCATCGTAGCCAATAAACACTATCCATTGTCGAAAGACTACAATCCAGGGGAAAATCCAACAGCCAAGGCAGAGTTGCTCAAACTCATCAAAGCGATGCAAGAGGCAGGTTTCCCAATTAGTGATCATTATAGTGGTTTTAGAAGTTATGAAACTCAGACCAAGCTCTATCAAGATTATGTCAATCAAGATGGGAAAGAAGCTGCCGACCGTTACTCTGCTCGTCCTGGCTATAGCGAGCACCAGACAGGCTTGGCCTTTGATGTGATTAGCACAAATGGAGAATTGGTGACAGAAGAAAAAGCAGCCCAATGGCTCTTGGACCATGCGGCTGATTATGGCTTTGTTGTCCGTTATCTCAAAGGTAAAGAAAAAGAAACGGGATATATGGCTGAAGAATGGCACCTTCGTTATGTCGGAAAAGAAGCAAAAGAAATTGCTGAGAGTGGTCTCAGTTTGGAAGAATACTACGGCTTTGAAGGCGGAGATTACGTCGATTAAAAAATAAACTTTTCTCTTGCAATTCTAGATAAATAGTGTATAATAGATGGGTATGTGTAAAGCATACTTGTGGGAGGTAAAAATCTTTAATTACCGCCAAAACCACAAAGGAGGATTTAAAAATGGCTAAAAAAGTCGAAAAACTTGTAAAATTGCAAATCCCTGCTGGTAAAGCTACACCAGCTCCACCGGTTGGACCTGCTCTTGGTCAAGCTGGTATCAACATCATGGGATTCACAAAAGAGTTCAACGCTCGTACAGCTGACCAAGCTGGTATGATCATTCCAGTTGTTATCTCAGTTTACGAAGATAAATCATTTACTTTCATCACTAAAACACCACCAGCTGCTGTTCTTTTGAAAAAAGCTGCAGGTGTTGAAAAAGGATCAGGTACACCTAACAAAACTAAAGTTGCTACAGTTACTCGTGCACAAGTACAAGAAATTGCAGAAACTAAGATGCCAGATTTGAACGCAGCAAACGTAGAGTCTGCAATGCGTATGATCGAAGGTACTGCTCGTTCTATGGGATTCACTGTTGTTGACTAATTAATAACACAGTAGAAAATCTCACAGCAGTCTATTAGTTACTTTTTATACTAGGCAAGTGACTGATGCTTGTACTTGGGTACAGCAAGGGAACTTAACGACGTAGGAAAAGAAAAATAATAGACTGAAAACCCGCAAGACTTCATCATTTCGAGGAGTGACGTGGGAGATGAAAATCGATTGAACCACTTACAAGGAGAATAGAAAATGGCTAAAAAAAGCAAACAACTTCGTGCTGCTCTTGAGAAAATCGACAGCACAAAAGCATACAGCGTAGAAGAAGCTGTAGCACTTGCAAAAGAAACTAACTTTGCAAAATTTGACGCAACTGTAGAAGTTGCTTACAACTTGAACATCGACGTTAAAAAAGCTGACCAACAAATCCGTGGCGCAATGGTATTGCCAAACGGTACTGGTAAAACTTCACGCGTTCTTGTTTTCGCACGTGGTGCAAAAGCTGAAGAAGCAAAAGCTGCTGGTGCAGACTTTGTTGGTGAAGATGACCTTGTTGCTAAAATCAACGACGGTTGGTTGGACTTCGACGTAGTTATCGCTACACCTGACATGATGGCTCTTGTTGGACGTCTTGGACGTGTCCTTGGACCACGTAACTTGATGCCAAACCCTAAAACTGGTACTGTAACAATGGATGTTGCTAAAGCAGTTGAAGAGTCTAAAGGTGGTAAAATCACTTACCGTGCTGACCGTGCAGGTAACGTTCAAGCAATCATCGGTAAAGTATCATTTGAAGCTGAAAAATTGGTTGAAAACTTCAAAGCTTTCAACGAAACAATCCAAAAAGCAAAACCAGCTACAGCTAAAGGAACTTACGTAACAAACTTGACTATCACAACTACTCAAGGTGTTGGTATCAAAGTTGACGTAAACTCACTTTAATCAGTAGTTTATACAGAGAGAACGAGTACGAAAGTGCTCGTTTTTTTAGGTACGATGTCCATTTCGTTCATCTGAGGTGAAACTCCTCTTTGGGGGCTATCTACTAGTGAACCTGTTAGCGATTCTCAAGTCTGACGCTGGAAATAAGAATCAACAGAGGAAGGGATAGCGAAATCGTGACTCTACGAACAGGAAGGTGAAGGTTCATACAACGGATGAAGATGAGGGCAATTTCAAAGTACAAAAATAGTCGTAATCCATACGTGTAAATGATGGGAGGAGTCGAATTGGAACTAGAGAGGTAATAATAAATTTATGCTATACTCATGGTGGCTTGTATGCTTTTGATTCTACTTCATCAAATAATAGATTAGAATTGTCAGATAATATAATTTTATGTTATAATGAAGAAAAAACAGAGGTGTTCAAATGTCAGAAGCAGGTCATAAGTTTTTAGCAAAATTGGGGAAAAAACGCTTACGTCCAGGCGGAAAACGTGCCACAGATTGGTTAATTGCAGAAGGAGGATTTTCAAAAGAAAAGAGAATACTAGAGGTTGCGTGCAATAGGGGAACTACAGCAATTGAGTTGGCACAGCGTTTTGGTTGTAAGATAACTGCTGTTGATATGGATGCTCAAGCTTTAGAAGTGGCTAAAAAATCTGCTGAAACAGCAGGTGTTGCTCATTTAATCAGTTTTGAAAGAGCCAATGCAATGAAACTTCCTTATGAAGATGCTAGTTTTGATATTGTTATAAATGAAGCTATGCTGACTATGCAAGCCGATCAAGCTAAGAAAAAATGTGTAATGGAGTATCTAAGGGTTTTAAAACCTGGAGGTCTTTTATTGACACATGATGTACTTCTTAAGGAAGCTAAAGAGTCTGTCAGACAGGAATTGTCACAAGCGATTCATGTAAATGTAGGTCCTTTAACTCAAGATGGTTGGGAACAGGTGATGATAGAATCAGGTTATCGTGATGTGAAAGTATTGACTGGTGAAATGACATTAATGAAATTATCAGGTATGATTTATGACGAAGGTTGGCTAGGAACTTTGAAAATTTGTGTAAATGCTTATAAAAAGGAGAATAGAAAGCAGTTTTTAACAATGTATAAAATGTTCGCTAAGAATAAACAGAAATTGGGTTTTATTGCTATGGCTAGTTATAAATCGTCAAATCGTTAGATAATTATTGAAGTTAACTTTTCCTTTTTTCTTTCTTAAAAAATATGCTATAATAGAGAGTAAAAAACTTTGAAAGAAAGAAAAAGATGAATTTAAAAGATTACATTGCAACAATTGAAAATTATCCAAAGGAAGGCATTACCTTCCGTGATATCAGTCCTTTGATGGCTGATGGGAATGCTTATAGCTACGCTGTTCGTGAAATTGTTCAGTATGCTACTGACAAGAAAATTGACATGGTTGTAGGGCCTGAGGCTCGTGGATTTATCGTGGGCTGTCCAGTTGCCTTTGAGTTGGGAATTGGTTTTGCGCCTGTTCGTAAGCCAGGCAAATTGCCACGTGAAGTTATTTCTGCTGACTATGAAAAAGAGTACGGTGTTGATACCTTGACTATGCACGCGGATGCCATCAAGCCAGGTCAACGTGTTCTTATCGTAGATGATCTCTTGGCAACAGGTGGAACTGTTAAGGCAACCATCGAGATGATTGAAAAACTTGGTGGTGTTGTAGCAGGTTGTGCCTTTCTTGTTGAATTGGATGAATTGAACGGCCGTGAAAAAATCGGTGACTACGATTACAAAGTTCTTATGCATTATTAATGAAAAACAGTCCCTAGGGCTGTTTTCTCTACATTAGGATATAAAAATAGACTATAGCTAGTTAGAGAAAAACTATAATTGAAAACTATATCTTCTTACAGTATAATAAAGGGACTAAGTGTTTGAGATTTAGTTTCATACTCAATGAAAATCAAAGAGCAAACTAGGAAACTAGCCGCAGGCTGCTCAAAGTAACAGCTTTGAGGTTGCAGATAAAACTGACGAAGTCAGTAACCATATCTACGGCAAGGCAACGTTGACGCGGTTTGAAGAGATTTTCGAAGAGTTTCAAACATATGCAATGATTCCTGAAAAGTACAGTTAGGAGAGGGTTATGCCGATTCGAATTGATAAAAAATTGCCAGCCGTTGAGATTTTACGGACAGAGAACATCTTTGTCATGGATGATCAACGTGCGGCCCACCAAGATATCCGTCCTTTGAAGATTTTAATTTTAAATCTCATGCCACAGAAAATGGTCACAGAGACTCAATTGTTGCGCCATTTGGCCAATACACCCCTGCAATTGGATATCGATTTTCTCTATATGGAGAGCCACCGTTCTAAAACAACTCGTTCAGAGCACATGGAGACCTTTTATAAAACTTTTCCAGAAGTCAAGGATGAGTATTTTGATGGGATGATCATCACGGGTGCTCCAGTTGAGCATTTACCATTTGAGGAAGTGGACTATTGGGAGGAATTTAGCCAGGTGCTTGAGTGGTCTAAGACCCATGTCTATTCGACCCTTCATATCTGTTGGGGTGCTCAGGCTGGGCTTTATCTGCGCTATGGAGTGGAAAAATATCAGATGAATAGTAAGTTATCGGGTATCTATCCTCAGGATACCTTAAAGGAAGGGCACCTTCTCTTTAGAGGCTTTGACGATAGCTACGTATCCCCTCATTCACGGCACACGGAGATTTCTAAGGATGAGATCTTAAACAAAACCAATCTCGAGATTTTATCAGAAGGTCCTCAGGTTGGGGTTTCGATTTTGGCCAGTCGTGATTTGCGAGAAATTTATAGTTTTGGGCATTTGGAGTATGACCGTGATACTTTGGCAAAAGAGTATTTCCGAGATCGTGATGCAGGTTTAGACCCACATATTCCAGAAAATTATTTTAAGGATGATGATGTTAATCAGACACCTTGTCTTTGTTGGTCTTCATCGGCAGCCCTCTTTTTCAGTAACTGGGTGAATTATGCGGTCTATCAGGAGACGCCTTTTGACTGGAGAAAAATAGAAGATGATGCATCCGCATTTGGGTATTTATAAGAGGAATTATGACATATTTAGACGCTTTTAAATCAGGGAACTTGGTTTTACCGAGTGCCCTTCTCTTGCATTTTAAGGAACTCTTTCCTTCTAGCGACGATTTTCTGGTCTGGCAATTTTTCTATTTGCAAAATACGACAGGTTTGGAAGAAATGTCGCCAAGCCAGATTGCTGAAAGAATTGGCAAGGAAATTTCGGATGTCAATCAGGCCATTTCCAATCTGACGGAGAGGGGACTGCTTCAGTATCGTACTATCGAATTGAATGGTGAAATCGAATTGCTTTTTGATGCTAGTTTGGCTTTGGAACGTTTGGATGACTTGCTTGGAGTCGCTCATTCAAGTTCAGACCAGTTGACACCTCAAAACCAGCTTAAGGATCTGGTTGAAACTTTTCAGCAGGAATTGGGACGTTTATTGACTCCCTTTGAAATTGAGGATTTGACCAAAACGCTAAAGGAAGATGGAACCAGTGCTGACTTGATTAAGGAAGCTCTTCGTGAAGCTGTTTTGAATGGAAAACCAAACTGGAAATACATTCAGGCGATTTTGAGAAACTGGCGCCATGAAGGTATCAAAAGTGTGGCTCAAATCGAGGCTAAGCGAGCAGAGAGAGAAGCAAGCAATCCTCAGTTGACACAGGTATCGGCAGATTTCAGAAATGCTATGGATCTCTGGAAGGATTAATCCATGTCAGCAGGCTTGAAATCCGAGTAAGATTTGCAAGCTGTGTTTAATTGTGATAAAATAAATAGAAAATAAATTGAAAAAAGAGGTATGTGAAATGTCACGTAAACCATTTATCGCTGGTAACTGGAAAATGAACAAAAACCCAGAAGAAGCAAAAGCATTCGTTGAAGCTGTAGCATCAAAACTTCCTTCATCAGACCTTGTTGAAGCAGGTATCGCAGCTCCTGCACTTGATTTGACAACTGTTCTTGCTGCTGCAAAAGGTTCAAATCTTAAAGTTGCTGCTCAAAACTGCTACTTTGAAAATGCAGGTGCTTTCACTGGTGAAACTAGCCCACAAGTTTTGAAAGAAATCGGTACTGACTACGTTGTTATCGGTCACTCAGAACGTCGTGACTACTTCCATGAAACTGACGAAGATATCAACAAAAAAGCAAAAGCAATCTTTGCAAACGGTATGCTTCCAATCATCTGTTGTGGTGAGTCACTTGAAACTTACGAAGCTGGTAAAGCAGCTGAATTCGTAGGTGCTCAAGTATCTGCTGCATTGGCTGGATTGACTGCTGAACAAGTTGCTGCATCAGTTATCGCTTACGAGCCAATCTGGGCTATCGGTACTGGTAAATCAGCTTCACAAGACGATGCACAAAAAATGTGTAAAGTTGTTCGTGACGTTGTAGCTGCTGACTTCGGTCAAGAAGTTGCAGACAAAGTTCGTGTTCAATACGGTGGTTCTGTTAAACCTGAGAACGTTGCTTCATACATGGCTTGCCCAGACGTTGACGGTGCCCTTGTTGGTGGTGCGTCACTTGAAGCAGAAAGCTTCTTGGCTTTGCTTGACTTTGTAAAATAATCAGTAGCAAAAGCTAGGTGGAACAGCATTCGAATGCTTGTTCCATTTTTTATAGGAGAGGAAAGATTGAAAACAAAGATTGGAAAAATTGGATTAGCAAGTATCTGTTTACTCGGCTTGGCAACTAATCATGTCGCTGCAAATGAAACCGAAGATTCAAAAACTTCGCAGGATACAACGACAGTTTCAAGTAGTTCAGAGCAAAATCAGTCTTCTAATAAAACTCAAACGAGCGAAGGAGTAAAGACCAATGCTTCTGCCCACTGGGATGGGGACTATTATGTAAAGGCTGATGGTTCCAAAGCTAAGAGTGAGTGGATTTTTGATAACTACTATAAGGCTTGGTTTTATATTAAGTCAGACGGTCGTTATGCTCAAAATGAGTGGCAGGGCAATTACTACCTAAAATCAGGCGGTTATATGGCCAAAAATGAATGGGTTTATGATAATGCCTATAAGAATTGGTTTTACCTGAAATCAGATGGTTCTTATGCTAACCAGGAATGGCACGCTGTTGGAGGTAAATGGTACTATTTTAAGAAGTGGGGCTATATGGCTAAAGATGAGTGGCAGGGAAGTTATTTCCTAAATGCTCAAGGTGCCATGATGCAAAATGAATGGCTTTATGATCCAGCCTATTCATCTTACTTCTATCTCAAGTCCGATGGTTCTTATGCAAATCAAGAGTGGCAAAAGGTAGACGGAAAGTGGTACTATTTCAAGAAGTGGGGTTACATGGCTAAAGATGAGTGGCAGGGTAACTACTATTTGACAGAAAGTGGTGCTATGGCGACCGGTGAATTAGTCATGAATGATGCTCGCTATATTTTTTCTGACTCAGGTGAGTTAAAAGAAAAGAAAGACTTGAATGTTGGCTGGGTTCACCGAAATGGCAGACGTTATTTCTTTAACCATCGTGAAGAACAAGTTGGGACTGATCAAGTTAAAAAAGTTATTGACGTCAGTGAGCACAATGGTCGTATCAGTGACTGGAAAAAAGTCATTGATGATAATGGAGTAGATGGAGTTATTGTTCGTTTGGGTTATAGTGGCACTGAGGACAAGGAATTGGCTCATAATGTCAAGGAGTTAAACCGTCTTGGAATTCCTTATGGGGTTTACCTCTATACTTATGCTGAAAATGAGACCGATGCTGAGAATGATGCTAATCAAACTATTGAACTCTTGAAAAAATACAATATGAACTTGTCATATCCTATCTACTATGATGTTGAGAACTGGGAATATGTCAATAAAACCAAGAGAGCTCCAAGTGATACTGGAACCTGGGTCAAGATTATCAATAAGTATATGGCAACAATGAAGCAGGCTGGTTATCAAAATGTGAAAGTTTATAGCTATCGTCAACTTTTGCAAACTCGTTTGAATCATCCAGATATTTTACAACATGTCAACTGGGTTGCGGCCTATACGGATGCACTTGAATGGAATAATCCTCATTATTCAGGAGAAAAAGGATGGCAATATACTTCATCTGACTATCTAAAAGGAATTCGTGGTCGTGTAGACGTTAGCGTTTGGTATTAAGATATAAAGTTGAGAAAGGAGTATGCAAGAAATTTGCATCCTCTTTTTCTTTACTTTACTGAAGCAAAGGGGTATGAAATTTAATCAAAAAATCTCTAAATAATTCTTAAATTATCAGTCTATTGCAACTTTTCTCATGTGAGTCTTTTGGCTTGCTATTGGTTTTTATTAGTAGTATACTAAGGTAGTAATCATTAAGAAGTGGTTACAAAAAATAATGAATGAGGTAAAAACAATGGTAGAATTTAAAAAAGAAGCAGTAAAAGACGTAACATCATTAACAAAAGTAGCACCAGTAGCATTGGCAAAAACAAAGGAAGTCTTGAACCAAGCTGTTGCTGATTTGT
>CAUOWW010000015.1:0-30544 GCA_963508345.1 uncultured bacterium | reverse complement strand
AGCCTTCTGGGTGACCACCAGTCACTTGTTTTAGCCCTTCCTGATGTAACTGATAGAAGCTCTGGTTGGCCTTGTATAGCTCTCTAGCAAATTCTTGATACGAAATCAGCTCTGTTTCTTTAAATGGCAATATAGGGCCTTCTGGGCGTTCCTCAGACCATTGAAGGCGTACATGGTAGTTCTCCTTATAGATATAATCTTGTTTCCACTCTCTATAAAAGTCTGAATTTGTATCTAGGAGATGATTTTCTCCTGTTGCAGCAACAATCTGATCAAATTTATCATTGTATTTCTTAGCATAATCAAGATATTGATCCCAGGCTTTATGAAATTCTTCTGGAGTTTTTGAGATGTCATTTGGAACACCTAAATTATAGACAGTATCCAAAACTTGAGTAAAAGTTACTGAATCAAGTGAAGTTTTATCTATAGTATTTACTGAAGTTGTTTGTTCAGATTCTTTAGGAACCTCTTCATACTGCTTATTTCTCAAGACAGATAGCATTTCCTCTCCACCATCTTTAACATATTCATCATTAATCGATAGCTGTTCAATCTGGCCATCTCTTTCTCTATAGACACCGAGAATTGTGCCAGTATCTATATCTTCCAGTTGTTTACTTAAATCCCCCTTCACTCTCATTAAAGATGCAGGGACATGAGTAAATTCCTTTTCTTTGAATAACAATAACAAATCAGTATCTTCTGGTCTAATTGCTTTTGAAAGATCCAGATTATTAAATTTCTTTACAGATGAAAGATCGTTAAACACAAAGGAGTCTGACTCTATCACCTCAGGTAATAAGTTCAAAACTTTTAGTTTATCCGACATTCCATTCGCAAATTTTAAATCTTTGAAATGCCCTTTCCCAGCTGCAACATCTTCAACGAATGACTCAGACAAATGTTCTACCCACTCATTATATACAGGTGTTACTCCAGTTAAGTGCATCCAATTTTTCTTGTCAAATTTAACATTTAGAATTTGGAATTGCTTTTCTTCTGGATTCCTATAAACATAATGGATACTTGTCCCTGACATTTCTTTTAGATACCATTGAGCCGAGTCCCTCATTGCGTTTGCATATAAATTTAACGTCCGCATGTTTTTCCTGAATTTTTTATTTGACATTCGATCCTCATCGATGATAAAATGAAGACGAACATTGGCAGGAAAATCAGGTTGAGAATTTTTCTCAACGGGCTGCGGTGCTGTCCCTGGAGTTTCTACTCCTAAAGAACTGGAATTGCGATTCAATAGTTCGCCCCCAGTGTTAGTCTCTTGATAATTATCAAGGGACTTTTCTTTTTCTTCTGGGACTTCAATTATCTGAATGGGATGAGTATCAAGGCGTGACATCAAGTTATCCAATAATTCATGATTTAAAATCACTTCTCCCTCTTGCTCTTCCAGATAGTGGAACAATGTATTTGGAGTTACCACAAAACCATAGGTAAAGTCTCTTTTACCCAACTCAATCAAGGAATACTCCAGCATTCGTTCAATTGATTGTGATAGATTTTCAAGGGTTCTTTCACCAAAATAGACACCAAAACTGTCTCTTGACAGGCTTTCTATCTGCTTGTTTGTATTGTAGGCTGCTATAGCAAGTTCACCAATGAACTGGGTTGAAATATCTACTCCCAAAGTTCTCTGATGAGGTTTCAATGCTTGATACAAGGAATCCTGCTCAGGTGTCCCTTTTTTCTTGTATAAATCAATCGTTTGATCATCTATAGAAGTCAAAAGAGAGTGGATGGGAGACAGCACTTCCATTCGCTTATCATTGAGATATTTTGTAGGATGGCTATTTCCTAACTTTGCAAAGACATCATACAGATAGAAATCTGGTGCAAATTCGATTGATAATTCTCCAGATTGAACCCGATTATTTAATTTCTTAGTTAATGCTTCGTTTTCCCGTTTTACCTCTTCATAGCTCATCATTCTTCCAGCATTCTCCTCTGTATTAGCAATAGATTCTTGATTATCTAGAGGATGTTTTTCCTGCTTCAGGATTTCATTCCAGTCTGTCTTCTCCTGACCTTCACGTTTTGGTGGTCTTGCATCGACAACTGGAATTTTCTTCTCCCGTAGTTTGGTGATAAAATCTGTACCTGCTTTATCACGATCAACTGCCAGCGTGATGAGATCATCGTATTTGTGATCGTGGAAAAGTGTAGAGATTTCTGCTGCAACAGATAAAAATCTAGATGTACGTGTTAGTTCACTAGACTTGGTATAATCCCTTTCATCCATCGCAAGTTCCCCTCGCTCCTGTAATATTTCAAGAACATAGTGGGATAATACTCCCTCTTTCAATCCTTCCATCGCAACTAGTCTAACATCGTTTAATTCGCCCTTATAAAGCTCATAATAGCTCATCAAATCAATTGATGCCTCTGCCACAATTAAACGCTTAGGAGAGCCTATAGAAACGTTTAAACCACTGATAGATTCTGATTGATACATAATTTGTTTCAAGTATCCCTTACCAGGATGACGTTCTTGATCAGGAACAAGTCCCTGAAGGCTCGCACCTACCAGTTGCTGATTTCTATCTAAGTATTTAAAAACCAAGACATCTTCTATAACACCATCTTTATCCTTACGTTTAGCTTGGGCTAATACCCCCTTCTCCAGGAAGAAGTCGATTGTATCATCAGAGAGACCTCTAATCTCCTTGAGATAGGTTCTAGCCTCTACAAATGGTTGTTCGTAAGGTGCTAATGTATAGTTGAAAGGTTTTCGCTCTTCCTCTACGGGTTTTGCTTCAGGAAAGGATCCTGTCTCTAAGAATACCATGGCTTCCTTATAGCTGACATTTCGCATTTGTTGCACGAGATTGATGGTATCACCAAAGATGTTTTGAGAATACCAATGCCAGGTATTCTTCACAGTATCAATCTTAAACGAGTCGTGTTCGGCCCAATAATACTCTCGGTGTGACTTTCTCTTCATTTCCATTCCGAGACTACGAGCTACTTCTAAAATATCCAGCGATTTTGCCTGTGCTTTTGTTAAAACCATCCTGTTTCCTCCTCGACCAATTCCTTGAATAAACGATATCCTTCAGGAGTTGCATCTAGTTCACTAACAACTAATGAGTCTTCCTGATTCGTTGTCACAAAAAGATGATGAGCTAATTGATAGAAAGTCTCCTCATCTGTCTGTTTGAATAGCTGCCAAATAGCATAACGTTCTGTAGCTAAATTTTCTAGCTTTAATGCTAAAACTTGTGAGATACTCTCCAGGTATCCTAATTGTATTTTTGGTGTTTCCATCCTACTATCCTTTCTGTATGTTAGGCCACGAATAACTCTTTTAGCTGCGGAGTCAAATCGTTAGCATATAAAAGCAAGCCGTCAATGTCTGTTCCTTTTCGAGTGTATTCGTACCAGTTTTCTTTGTCTTCAGGAGAACTTGCAATCTCATCTTTTCTAGGATGATCATAGACACTTGCTTTTTTATCTCTGAAGACATTTTGTTTAGAAATAAAGACCAATCCTTCTTCTACCCCAATTCTTGCGACTTCATCTGGAGTTAGAAGGGGACGGCCTTGAATTTGTTTATTTTCACTTGATGAGCCATTACGATAACTATGCGATTTTGAGGTGGATCTAGTACGTATAGTCTGCTTACCTGACCTTGTAGAATAGTATTCCATCGTATCCTTGTCATTTGTCCCTAAAAATAGGTGAGTAGCACAGTTATTAAAGATTGTCTTCCAATCGCTTTTATATAGTGATTCTAGCTGATTGACAGCTTGGATGATAATCTTAATAGACATCTCACGACTACGAATAGAAGATAGAACCTGGGCGAAGTTTGGAATACGGCCAATTTGTGCAAACTCGTCGAAGATAAACTGAATGTGGCGAAGATTTTTTCTACTGTAGCCAGGCACTTTTCCTTGCAGGATATCATCAGCCTTATGTGTGAGAACCTCAAAACCAATCGCAAATAAGATTGAGGAAAGAAAATTAAAGGCGTTATTGGTTTCAGGAATAGCAATAAAAACGGCTGTCTTTTTCGTATTCCAGGTATCCATTTCCATGGTATCCTCACTGATCAAGTTTCGTACATCTTCATGATCGAAGATAGAATAGCGAGAAGACAAAATCGCTACCACACTGTTTCTTGTCTCGCCTCTGAAGTTTTGGAATAATTTCCACTGTTTATAAGCATAGTTGTTAGGTTGATGTTCGTTCAATTCTTCAAACATCTGCTCGACAGGGCTTGGTACATCTGGATCCTCTCGATACATATTTCTTAATAGATCCGCAACGTGGCCCAAGTTTGGCATATATAACTGGACTCCAGTTTCAGGATCCTTAGAGTCAAAATAGAGATAACCAATCAATGCACGTTGCAGCATCAACTCTGCTTGAACCCAGAAGTCTTCTCCAGTATGCTCGCTCTTCTTTGTTCCCTCAGTAATTGCTTCAGAGATACGATCAATATCTAGCTCAGACTTCATGTAATGAAAAGGATTAAACCGATCTGAATTCTTGAGCCTAATCAAATCAAAGATTTTAACAGCATAGCCAGCTTTCTCAAGCATCTTCCCAACTTCGTGTACCAGGTTTCCTTTGGGATCTGTCACAACAAAGTTTGAGTTCATCTGCATTAAATTTGGCAATACAAAAGTAAAGGTTTTACCGTCTCCTGGAAGACCAATGACAATCACATTTTTATTGAGTTGCACATTGTAGGCTAAGCGAAAGTTAAATAGTCCCATTTTGACCTGTTTTGAAAAAATCATATTCTTCTCAAAATCAACGTCTTCAAACCGTCTCATTTCCTTCAAAGTTGCAAAACGAGCACTACCTTGTTCTTCTCCCTGGCGATATGAATTCTTATCCATAGAAGCATAGACAAGCATTGGGAGGCCGAATCCGATCAACCCTGCATACAAGGCTCCTGAATCAAAGAAAACACCAAAAGAGAAGCGTTCCCAGTGTTCTAGCAACCAACGAAGCCGCAACATTCCCATGAAAGGTACTGCTGCAGTCGAAAGTTGGTAGTAATGGTAAAAGGACTGGAAAATAACAAATGAAAATAGCCCCACCACCAGGTAGGGCCATATAGGCTTTCTAATCATCGTGCTTTCTCCTTTCCAATATCCTTCGTCACTACAGGGATGGTTCCCTTATACACCATATGACTCTTGTAGTAGGCTATTTTGTCTTCAGAAGTCATTTCATGTGGTTTCTTCAGCACCTTTTTCGCAAACTCCTCTAATTTTTCTGGACTTTTCGTGATGTCTGCTAACATCTCTTTGAGAGCCTTTTCTACCAAGGTACGATTTTTTGTTTCAAAGAAGAGATAGGTTGCACCATCTTTTTGATGATAAGTAAAACCCACCTTATACTCCTCCAGGTAATGCTTCAACTTTGCCAAGTGAACTTCACTATTTAATAACTTCTCGACATCTTTTTTTGATTTTGTGGCCATAAAGTCATTAAAACGTGTCTCCCCTTCAAATGTTCGATTTGATACCTTGTGTTGTTTCTTGTCATAATGGGCTTTTGCGAGGGCATACAGAGCTTGTATAGTCATCTCCAGGGTAACTTTTCCTTTTAACGCCAGAGAATGACTGACTTTTTCTTGATCCATGTAAGACCTCCTTTATTTTGGATAATTGGATAGTTCTGGCTTAGCAATAATCTGGAATCCGTAAGGTGCTGAAGGTTCTTCCTTTAAAGTAACTACCAAGCGTTTCTGACTTCTGTTCTCACCGTCTTTCACGGCAACTACATAGGTTAGCTGATAAGTTTCTTCATCAACAATCAAGCTAGATTCCAAAATCACAGACTGCAGTTGACCTGCTTGTCTATCTATCGTTAATTGAGGAGCTACGAAATCAGCCATTTTCCCTTTATCAGAGTAAAGGGCTGGCAAAAAGTAACGTGAAAAGGCATCTAGTTCCCCTGTTTTTGACTGAATGGTTTTTAGATTTGAAAGTTCCTTGGATACGGCCGAGAGTTGCTTGTCTTGATGGTAAACTAGCGTAAGTGATAAGCCAGCAAGTGTCAGACTTCCTACTAGACTCAATAACACCAAAACTCTTCCTAAATACACCCAAAAAGAGCGTTTAGAATAGGTTCGAGGTTTGGGTGTTTCATATTTCAAGGAAGGGACTTCTGCTTTTTCTTCAGGAATCTGTGCTCCACGTTTTGTTTTAGCTTGGCGCTTAAAGAGTGAGTTTTTTGATTCTTTTACTGTAGCCTCCTTGTTATTCACCATACCAGGCTTCAGGAAGAGGCTATCTGCGATCCCTTCAAACGGCAAATAGACATCTTCTTGGTACACCACTACATTCTTTTTATCCAGTTCTTCTACCAATAAAACGGCCTCTGCCTCCTGGTGTTTAACCTTAGCATTTTCTCGCTCCAGCGCTTGATATACAAGGTCCCGATTTTTATACGTTGTGGTCGTGTTTTGTGTCAGATTGGTTAAACGGTACATATTTTTCAGCTCCTTTCAATTTTCCTTCAGCAAGAGCTGTTTCAATATCAGCCCAGGTTAAATTATGTTTGGCCAAGTAGTTTGATCGTTCCTCATGTTTGGCCAGGATGATTTGAGTTTCTAGCTCCTTCAGTTTATCTTCTTCCTTCTTGGCCTTGGTCATATAGTCAGCTAAGCGGTCTTCCGCTTTCTGTTTTTGTTTTTCCAACGTTTCTAATTTTGTCATTGTTCCTTTTTCCCTTCTGTACTTTGTGTTTGGTTAGTGCTTGGTTTATTTAATGATGGAATACTCGCCTTTTCGCTTGCGCTCAGGCTGTCTACAATCAAAATAGAATCAATATGATTGACCAGGTATTTCCCAGCTTGCTTGCTGAAGCGGATCCGTATGGTTCTAGTAGAACCTACGTTTGTTTGGGCGTTTGTATAATCATATTTCTTCTGCAACTGTGTCTGAGTGTATCTCACTTGAGCTAAGACAACATTGTTTTCTTGATCGATGTAGATGGTAGAAGACTTCAGTTGCGTATCCACTACATAGCCCTTATAGGTTTGTACCGATGGTTCTTCTTCAGAGTTCACTTCCTGATTGTAAGCAGCTTCTGTCATATAGGGCAAATAGCGATTTCTATTTTCTCCAAGATCCTGCTTATTGAAATAAGCCGTCAAAAATTCCTTTACATATTCTTGCGTCAGTTCGCTTCCTTCTGCTTTGGTTTCTTGTTGCGTAGTTTCAGCTTCCTGTTTAGCTTTCTTTTGCGATGAGGTTGCTGCACCAATCCAGAATACGAGTCCTAGAACTAGCACAACTCCTATAAGGATTCCTCCTATTTTAAGGAGTTTTAATTTCTCCATATCTATCATTTTCATGATTTACCTTCTTTCTTTTTTAATTTGGTGTCGCAAATGTATAGTAGTAAGCTGGATAGATGACACGAAAATGGACCTTATCCTGTACTCCTTGAATATTACATTCCGAAACGAGGAATGAACCATCGGAGTTTACAGCTTCCACAATCGCAACATGACCGTATTCACCTGGTGTCCCACCAAATCCACCTAGAACTGATACAACAGCCCCTCTCGTTGGTGACGGACTGTACTTCCATCCTTTTGCGACTAAGCTTGTTACCCAATCCTGACCATTTCCAAGGTAACCATAGGATCCTGATAAGTCCGTAATCGTTCCTAGTTCGACTAAACGATTATACGCATACCAAGTACACTGACCAACTGGGTAGCCGCTTCCTTGTTGTGTAGTCATAGAAGCTTGTGTAGGAGGGTGCTCCACTTTTGACTGATACTCGGAAGGAAAATTCCAGGAAGATGCTAACGCTCCACCTCCTCGAACTTGTTGAGTAAGAAAAGCGTGGATCTGTTTAGCATTATTCTGGCGCTCTAGGACCTTGTCTCCAGAATTCCCTTCCCAGTTAACCAAGAAACGCTCTGTAAGCGTCTCTACATCCTCTGTACTAGTTAGAATTGAAGTTAGTCCTGTGATATAGTAAGGAGTATCCCCTTCCAACATAAACTCCAGCTGCAGTTCCAAATCATACCATTTCTTATTCTTAGATTTTGCATAGTTTAATAATAAAGTATGTCTCGTGGAGCCATCCGCTGTATCTGTCCACTGTCCCAATCCTAAACCTCGTCGAAGAATATTTGGGTATCTTCCGTTATAGATCGCTGGTCCTCCTATAGCTAACCAGGATTCATCATCCCAGGAAGAAGAAGAATCAGCCCCTACTGGTGGACTAAGATAATCTCCTTCAGCACGTTTAGGATTGATATTGCTTTCAGTCGCAAAGTTACCAAGCATAGCTGCCAAACCATTATCTGTTAGCCCTGGTACCTTTTGCTTCAGGAAGTCTTTTATCGCTCGTGATTTTTGTCCTAGATTCCCATCAAGTGTAGTAATGACTGAGGTTGTCTGATTGTACGTGACAGATTGAAAGTAAAAGCCTGGATTGACTGATGTCCACTTTTCTTTCTTATCCTTTGTCTCTTTTTCCTCCAATTTTTGATACTGAATGACCTGGTAACCATTTGCCGTTACCTTCCCAACCTCGTCTCCAGTTTTGACCTGATTACCATCAGAAACACGGATATTTCCTACATCTTCATAAGTAAAGATAGCTTTATCTGTTTTGATTGATACAGTCGTATCATCTGTCACACTGACTTTACCCTCAAGAGGAGCTCTTATAGCTTGCCCTGTTGAAGCTTTTAGTTGCGTTTTCTCATAGATTTCACTCTTAGAGGTATAACCAAACCGCTTCAGGATAACTAGAGGAGCTTGATAAGAAGGGTCATCCTCCTGGTAAAAGGGGTTAGCTAATTCTTGATAAGATGGGTATCGACCAACTTCTTTAGTCAACTCCTCAAGCTCTTTATACTCTTCTAGCTCACTATCACTTAGCTTAGTCCACTTGAGGTCTGACGATGAGCCATATAAATCAGCCATCTTTTTCAAATTATGGGGATCATCATTCAAATGATTCCAAAGGTCATTCAAGGCATCAGAATAGTGATTAAAACCTAATGTCCCAGCCCATTCACCACCTGTTCCCTCATTCCAGTTGCTTTCTGGTTTCCACTCACTACCGTAGCGAAAATTCATGAAAAAGACCATATCATCGATGTTCGTCCAATAGTCAACCTTATCATTTGACTTCTCTCGATCTCGTTTACTGATTTGGAGCCATGACTTGTTCAAATCAAATTCATTTTGTTGGACAGGACCACTTCCTCCAAAAACTGCCATAAATATCCCTAGAACGGCAAAGATAAGAAACATCAAGAAATAAGACTTGACTGCTAAAGGATTGGATAAGATCGAACGTAGGGGCTTTGTCGCAATCTTTAAGACTTTGCCTGTACGTTTTGATACCTTCCCAAACTTTGAACGTGCAAGTCTCTTTCTAGCCTGTTTCATCTTTTTGCTGAGTTTTCCTTCCCAGGAGAACTCTCTAGGTGTTCTAGTATACCCTCGCCCTCTGATGAAATTATAGCTTTTATTGAGCTGTCCGTAGCTGTGATTGATTGAATACTTGGATAATTTTCCTACAGCATTTAACGCTCTTTTAGAGGCGTTTACCTGATACTTAAATTGACGAATGTTTTGCCTCGCATGAACCCAGTCTCCAAGAATCTCATTATCTCTGACTGTCTTCTCAACGTCGTGTCTCGCTTTCATTCGAGTGCTTTGTTTTGTTCGTCTCTTTATACGATTGGGAATATAGCTATCATCAGCTTTTTTAGCTCGTTTATAGAGTGTTGTTGCAATTTGTTTTTCCAACTTTGCTCGATCAAGCTGTTGCTTAAAGAAAAGACCTCTCGCTGTTGCTTGAGGTCCTTTGTGTAGATTATAATTTTTGACAGCTAAACGATAATTTTTCTTAGCTTCCTTAAAAACAACTTTTGAGTCTAAACGTGCTTCTTTAGGTTTTTTTTCAGCATTGAGGGCTATTCCTTCTTTGATTCTCCTCTTGCGCTCCTGTTTTAATTGTTTGGGATCACTTTCAAACAAAAGAAATCACCTCTCTTTCTATTTTTTAACTATCTGTCGCAACCAATTGATAGAGTTTAGTATCTTTAGGGATAGGATTTTCAAATGGGACAATCGTATCTCCAGCCACGATCAAACCCGTACCTTTTGCTTTTGGTCGCAAGACAAATCGCTCCAGTGAAGGCGTAAGAGGAATAACCTGCTCCAGAGCTTCTAGGTCTGTCCGCTTCAGCTTCAGGAGGGCTAGAAACTCACAGTTTGCGACTAGCTTTCTACCTTCTTCTGTAGATAAAACAGTCTCTGGATTCTGTGTAATCCCTGTTGGAATGGCCCCATATTTACGAATACGTGAGTATAGTTCTGTAAAGAAGGTTGCTTGCAGTTTATTTTTGAAGTATAGCTGCAACTCATCAAAGTACAACCATGTAATAGCTTTCCCTTGATTATTGACTACCTGGTTCCAGATGAAGTCCTGAATCACCAGGAGGGCAAATGGCTTCAATTTACCACTCAACTGCTTGAGATTGAAGATAATAAAGCGACTATTCATATTGACGTTTGTAGGATGTGCGAAAATATCATTTGATCCAACCGTATAAGGTTCAGCCTTCAGCGCCAACTCCTTGGCCACATCTTCAGGTTGACGTTCCAAAACGGCTTGCCAATCCTTAAATGTTGGTTTTTCAAATTCCTCATAGGTCTTTCTCGTTACACGGTCAATCATCGCAAATTCATCGTCTGATACCTCAGAGAATATATTTTCAAACAAGGTTGATAAGAGGTTTGATTTTTGGCCAATCGGGTCACTATCTTCTGCCTGCAGTTTATCCTTATCAGGAAGATCCAACAAGTTAAAGTGATGTTGCGTTCCAGGAGCGATTGTGATAATTTCTGCACCCAATTCTCGACCAATACCAGTGTACTCATCTTCAGCATCGACGATAATAATATTATCTTCAGGGTAACGTAGAGTTGTAGGAATTATCTCTCCACCTTTAGCAAGGACAGACTTTCCTGATCCTGAAGTCCCAAAGATACAACCTGAACCTGTATTCAAGTCTTTCTTACGGTCAACTGTGATAGCGTTCTTAGATAGCTGATTCTGACCATAATAGATTGCACGTGGACTGTTAGATCGAAGATCTACGTTGGTAAATGGGACTTGTGTGGCCAAGTTACTGGTAGTCATATCTCTCATAAAACGGCATTTCACGTTGATAAATGGAATCCCAATCGGTAGAATCGTATTCAAGGATTCTTCTTGGTACAGGTAACACTTATCCAGTTCTACCGTATTCTTACGGACAGATCGTTGAACCTGCTCTGTGTAGATATTCAATTCTTCCAGACTGTCAGCCATGAAGAAAATCGTCATCACACCTGAAAACATTTTTTGGTCATTGTCCTGGAGTTCTTCAGTCCATTTCTCTGTTTCACGAGATGTCTCCACAGCTTTCCCACCAACGGCCAGGTCACTTCCATAACCTTCTTTTGCGGCAGCCTTCTGACTTTTGATCATTTCCCTACGTACACTTGACTTAACTGTCTTGATTTTCTTCAGGGCATCTGCAGTATCATAGGGCTTCGCATGCAGACTAATAGCTAGTTCAATTCCTGTATCCAGGATATTCTTAATCAGTTTGTCATTCAAGAAGGTAGGATATTGTCTAACATACATCACCCTTGCAAAACAATCATCAATTTTCATATAATCTTTTTCAAACTTCAGATAGTTTGGAGCTACAAAGTCCCTGGTAGATAATCCAGAAATAGCGATGTCTTCATAGTTAAAATCAATAAAACCTTCTCGCCTCAAGAGTTTTCGGAAGATAAGAAGACGATCTAATCCCTCTAACTCCTTAAAGGAGATTCCTAAGCCACTGTATTGACTTTCAATAACGCTGGCTGTATCATCAAGGATTCTTCTAGCTTGATGATCCTGGTCAGTTTGGGTTGTAATCGTCAGATATTTTTCTACCTTGAAGGTATTTTGTTCCTGAGAGAAGCGATCATTGATCATCGCATTGTATTCTTTACGATAATCGTCATACCCATCTCCAACCAAATCATAGCGGATAGAAGATAAGCTATTGCTTTCTACCCTACGATTCAAGATCAATAGCTGCATATCATTATCAATATCCAGAGAATTAAAAATATCAGCGTTTGTTTCAATGATATCAATTCGCTCATCATCTGTTGCAGTAATATAACTTGTATCACCTAAACGGTAGGTCTTTGAAAATTGATCATTTGTAATTTTCATAAGTCCATCGGGTGTCAGCCATTGATAATTAAGACTATTCTGTGTAGAGGCCGTCATGGTACGTCTCAGACGTTTGGCCCGTTCCCGTTCCTCCTTAGAGAGTTTCGGGGTTTTCTTTCGGCCGAATAAATTCATTTCTTGTATATTCCTTTCTGTCATAATCTGTCTGATAAGATCGTTCCTGCTTGGTTAACAAGAAACGGATATTATCTTTAATTTTTTCATCAAAATAACACCCGAAAATAACAAAAGGAGCTAATAACAAAATATCAACGCCATAAAGAATAGTATCAGGTGCCTTCAGCCAATAGAGGATGGTTGTGACAACTACTGTCAATGCGATACCAAATAGTAGCACTAACTGTCTCAGTGTCATATACCCTAAAACTGGCCTTTCGTAGCTATCTAATGCCTTTAAAAATTCACTGCCTAAACGTGTCATTCTGTTCCTTTCTTTCCATTATCTGGGCCATAAAAGGTATCTACAATCCCTGCAGAACGTAAAGCAGATTCCAATGCCGATCTCGCTAGCTCAGAAGCTGCAATCGTTCTCACTTTCACTTCCCATAGTTTTTCTTCCTTCACTTTAATTAAATTATCCATAAACTCATTATCTTTAATCAGCTCATCTCGCTCCTGCTTCAATTGTTCTAAATTCATGTGGCTCTCCTTTCATCAAAAAAACAGCTCTTCTTTAGAACTGTTTCATTACCTACTATTTTTATTTATTTAAAAGTCTTTGCCAGAACGATCGTTTTTGTAAAGACTCTATCTTCTCTTCTGCTTCATTTTTCAGTTTAAGTAAATGTTGCGATTCATTGGCTAGACGTTGATTTTCAGTGAGAATCTCTCCTTTTTCCTGCTTCAATTTTCGTTTATCTTCTTCTAGTTTTTGATTATCCTTTTCTAACTTCTTGTAATACTCTTCCTTTTCGCGATACTTTCTCAAGCGTATTTTCACTTCCTCGATGTTTTTATCAAGTTGATCAACTTTTTCTGATTTTTCAATATAGGATAGCCTTAATCGCTCAATTTCTGTCAGGAGTTCCTGACACTGTTCCTCATAAGTTTTCAAAGTTTTGTACTTCCTTTCATTATCATCTAAAAAGACAAATGCTTCTATGTGGTATTTATCAAAATTCCCATACAGTTTATAGTTTGTTTTCTGATAAACTTCCCTCACTCTAGCAGCAATACTTTTAACCTGTTCAGGTGAAGTAAATTCTTCAGGTACATAAATCTTAGTAGACTTAGGGAAATGAGCCTTGGCTTCAAACAAGGGAATACCTTCTTTAGCTAATTTTATCCGTTTAACAGGTTCTGGTCTTCTCGTTTTATAAAATTCAATACCTAGTTGACCATTTAAACGATAGTATTCAGAATAAGGATAAGTCTCATCAATATCAATCAAGAGCTTTAGAATAACAAAGTCTTCATCTTCAAATACTACCCGTTGCATCGGAGAAATAGCTTTAGGAAAAATATAAGCCGTATGATTGTCATATTCAATCTGAAATTTCTCAATAGTCTTGAAAGCCTCGATAAAAGCATTCAGCTCAGAGGAATACTCAAAGCTACTTTGTAACCCCTTTAACGGGCTTTCTTCACCTGGATAGTAACTAAAGTATGGTTGACCTACATAGCGACCATCTTTTTTCTGGCTACTTCTTGGATTAACCTTGAGATCCGTTTCCAAATCAAAAAGAGTCGCCTGTTCTTTCGGCGTCGTAATAATTTGTGCTCGCCCCTTTAAAGCTAGTGCTTGAAAGGCATTCACAATCTCTTCTTCTCCGGATTCTTTCCGCCATACGGCATAAAACTTTGAAACAGCCATATCATCCCTCCTTCAGCATTCTCTCTTCATTATACCATATTCTAATTCACCTGCATGATATTCTTGGCCATGCGTTGGCTGCCAAAGAGCATTATGATGTAAATAATTCCCTTTGCGATAGCAATCAAAGCACTTGTCCAAGCTCCAGTTTTCTCAACTGTCAAGAGATCGTTAGTTACAATGGCTGGATAAAGCATGATAATAACCACTAAAATCAATCCCTGAAGGACAGCTGCAATATAGAGCTTAAAGAAGCCGAGGCAGATCGGGCGTAAGCTATCCACCATGTAACAAGCGACAATAATTTTAGCGATTCCCTTATACGTGTAAAGCGTAAATGATCGTAACAAGATCAACAACTTAGTCGAGATCTGACCAACGAAATCGACAACCCAATAAATAAACTGGAGCATAGCTTTTGCAATGGCATTAACTCCCTTTAAGTCTGGTAGTTCTGAACTGAATGGATTTGTGGCATTTTTAGCCACTAATTTGATAATAACATTGAACAACAAAGATAAGGCATCAAAAATCGCATCCACATAGAGGATAAAAAAGAGTGCAATAGCATACTTGAGGATTTCTTCAATCCAAAGCTGAAATGACAGCTCCCCACCATTGCTTTTAAGTTGTTGGTGCCAATTCATGAGGTTGATCCCCATAAAAAGGAGAAGAAGCAAAATTGCTACCTTCTCCATCGAACCTGAAACTGTCTCCATCAGCTGATAAGCTGTCTCATTATAGTCTTTCAGACTCATGGTTAGTTGATCAAGTGTGGATTGGTCCATAAAACCACCCCTTTCTTTTTCTAATCCTAACCAAGAGATTGAAGACCTTAAGCCAAAGCTGTAAAGAGAGCTTTTAAAACAGCACCAATAATTGCACCCAATATGATACTCTGAAGTCCTTTATCCTTTTTATCATCCAATTCCCGTCTGATTCCGATTACTAAATCCCAGGCACCCCAAGCCGCCCAACCAAGACCGATAATTCCACCGATATCTCCAATTTTGTTAACAAAATCTACAACTGCATCCATTCTTTTTTCTCACTTTCTTTTTATAAAAAAGGTACTAAGAAAGATTCCTAGTACCTACTTTGTTTATTTAATACTATTTTTCATCCTCTGGACGAAAGGTTAGAGAGAGGGCTGTAATTACAGCTAAGACAACGATAATGGTCGTTTCCCACCAGTGATAGATTGGAACACCTTCTGGCATTGTCCAATCTTTAAACCAAAGTTCAACACTTGCTGGAGCAGTTCCTTCTTTTGTTAGAAATGCCCAATAACACAGAACAAGAAACGCAACTACTACCTTAAACACAAACCAGCCAATTGCTGTCGCAATCAAGCTCTTAATCAGATAAAAGATAAAGAGGAGAAACATAAGTGGAGTCGCAACCATCAAAACGGCAGCTCTCGCAATCACACTCGGTAGGTTCTTCATTCCTGACCAGATGGCTTTCCCTAGCCAACGTAGGCCTTTTTTCCACTTCTTCCCTTCAGGTTTGGTGACTTCTGATTTTGTTTTAGTTGGGGTATAGTATCTATATCCACTTCTAGTCACATGTGCATCCATTTTCGTGTCCTTTCTCATCTCTCTTCCCCCTCTTTTTTATAGCTTCATTATACCATAGATGAGGGGGAATTTCTAGATGTTCTATTTTTTATGTTTACGAAGTCCAGCTCCTGCAAGACTCAACAATCCCAAAATCATTCCTACAACTGGAAGCATGCTGCTTGCTGTTCCAGTATTTGGCAGTGAAGGATTCTTAGGTTCTTGCGGATGTTCTTCAGGAGTTTTTGGCTCTAGTTTTGGTGGTTCTGGAGTGTGGGTTGTTACCTTGGCAGTCATTTCTTGTCCATTGACAATATTGACAAAAGTATTCTCAACTTCTCCAGCCGCAATACGCTCAACTTCGATGTAGAAGTCTGCATCAAATGTTCCTTTAATTCCTAGAGAGTTTAAGAAATCTTGATTGATAACGTAAGACCACTGACCACCTTTGTCATCCCACTTAACAGTCACAAGTTTCTTGATGAACTCAGAATTTGTGCCTTGGTTGAACTCAAAGGTAAAGGCATAAGAGCTACCTTTGGCAATCTTATCGCCAGCTTTTACAACTTTACCATCCTTCAGGATAACATCGTATGGCAACGTTAGCTCTTTTTCTGCTGTGTACTCTGTACCATTGATGATACCTTTCCAATTACCAGTATAGCGGTCATGCTTCGTATCGAGCTTATCCAAACCGTCATATTGATACAACGTATGGTGTATTTCTGGAATCATTGAACCATCAAGAAGGTACTGAATCAACTCACCCATTTGAACTTCTTTACCGTCAAGAACTTTCTTGCCAGTTCTATCAAGTGCATGTTTTTCTGGGTGTTTTGGAAGTGATGGCTGAGGATTTGGTTTCTTAGGCTCGCTTGGTTTAGGTGGCTCTGGTGTACGAGTAATAACCTTCGCAGTCATTTCTTGTCCATTGACAATATTGACAAAAGTATTCTCAACTTCTCCAGCCGCAATACGCTCAACTTCGATGTAGAAGTCTGCATCAAATGTTCCTTTAATTCCTAGAGAGTTTAAGAAATCTTGATTGATAACGTAAGACCACTGACCACCTTTGTCATCCCACTTAACAGTCACAAGTTTCTTGATGAACTCAGAATTTGTGCCTTGGTTGAACTCAAAGGTAAAGGCATAAGAGCTACCTTTGGCAATCTTATCGCCAGCTTTTACAACTTTACCATCCTTCAGGATAACATCGTATGGCAACGTTAGCTCTTTTTCTGCTGTGTACTCTGTACCATTGATGATACCTTTCCAATTACCAGTATAGCGGTCATGCTTCGTATCGAGCTTATCCAAACCGTCATATTGATACAACGTATGGTGTATTTCTGGAATCATTGAACCATCAAGAAGGTACTGAATCAACTCACCCATTTGAACTTCTTTACCGTCAAGGACTTTCTTGCCACTTCTATCAAGTACATGTTTTTCTGGCTTCACATCAGGAACTTTAACCGTAACAAGGTTTGATTTATAGCCATTGCCATAATCAACTTGAACAAACTCATTTTCAACAACTTCTCCTGCTTTTACAAGCAAACGTGCAGGTAGATCAATTGTGATATTCTTAGCTTGTTTCACATAGTTTTGATAGAAAGAAGTAGAATCTTTCGCCACCCAAAGGTAAAACTCACCTTTAGGATTCAATCCTGCTTCCTTCAAAATGTTTTGGATTTCTTGTGTACGTTCTTTTTCTGAAAGAACATGGTACATATTAAAAAGTGCTTTTACATCTTTACCAATAGAATCCTTCATAGTGATTTTGCTATCATCTACCATGTATGCACCATCTTGAACATCATCTGCCAAGGCCCATGTTTTAGCAACATTTTTTGAATCAGCAGTAAATGTTGAATATGGCTTGTAGTCAGTCGTCAAACTGAATTTTACATTTTTATCAAACGTAGTCGCACCATCAATGTTGTGACCATAATTATCAGTAATAGCCTTCACAGGTTTTGGAGTAGAAGGTTTAACACGCAAACGTGAATAATTCACTTTTACAGTAGGAACTAAAGGCATTTCAGGAATTTTTTTCTTCTCTGGTGGAGTTGGAGCTGGTGGAATTGGAAGTGTTGTACGAGGAACAAACTCTTTTGGTTTCTCCAATTTAGGTTTAGGAATTTCCTTAGTATCCTTTGGTTTCAATTCGGGTTTAAGTGGAGGATTCACATGGATATTAATTGGCACAGTTGCACTTGCTTTCCCAAACAAATCTACAGCCCATCCAACATATTTAGAAGAAAAAAGTTCACTATCTGATCGTATATTTCTATATTCTTTTACTGCACGATAGACTTCATTCGTTCTTTCTTCACTAATTTCATAAGGTGCACGCTGTCCGACTCCATTATAATAGCCTAAATTCAATGTAGAACCATATCCAATAGAAACGATTGATCCACGTGGAATATCCTTTTCATCTCGAACATTAGCATACCCAAGATCACCAGCATTCACCCCACGTTCAGGAACATCATAAGTCCAAGGTGTTTTATACTCACCTTTGTAGTAATTCTTACCATCACGAACCACTTTTTTAACATCAGAACCGTCAGGATTCAACACGATTCCTTCTGTTCCATCTTGATAGGTCAAATTCAACTCCTGACCGTAATCAATATCATTAAATGCAGAAGCCAAAGCAAGAATAACTTCCTTCTTATCCTTTTCATAGAAGAACTCAATCTTCGTATTAAATTCTACTAGGTTAGCAAATAAAAAGTTAATTGAACCAGAACCACTATCATCCTTATGTATATAGATTTTAGTAGGACTCAATGATTTTCCATTCTTAACCCACTCAGCTTCTACTTCTTTATTAAAAGTAAAGCGAGCAGAAATTTTATTCCCATCTTTACTTTCAGCAACATTATGGATAGTGAAAGAATCACCTACTTTTGGACTTACAATTTCACCGAAAAATTCATCACTTTTTGATAACAAGCCTTCACGACTAGCAGTAATTGAAGAATCAGAATGCAAACCAATATAATCTTTTACATCAGTTAAACCTTCTACCCCTTCAAATGAAACAGTCATTTTTTTGTAATAATCGAGACTTCCACGTTGACTTTCATCATAATCACCATAGACTTTGATATGAGGTTTTTCAATTTTCAAATCTTTGTTGTTCAATTCAGCTTGTTGTTTTTCATAGACCGCTAGTTTTTTTCGATACTCTTCTAACTTAGTTTCATAAGTAGATTTTTCATTTGCATTTTCCTTATCAACATTTTCATTAAAAGATTTCTGATTTGCAAGAGCAGTCTCATAGTCAGTTTCTTTCTGATCGTTATCACGTTTAATTCGTTCATTTTCAACTTCAGTTTCTTTTTGCTTCTTATCATTGTCGGCAAGTATAGCTTTATTTTCAGCTTCAATACGTTTGACTTCTGCTTCATGATCTTTTACGGCTTTTTCAAACTTATCTTGTTTATCCTTGTTTTCGTTTTCGATTACTTCCCGTTCTCTAGTAATTTTATCTACCTTAGAAGAATAATCATCAGTCACAGTTTTAACATTTTTTTCCTGATTAACATAATCAGCTTCAATTTTTTTCTGCTTATCTGCTACTGTATCACTAGTTGCCACTCCCTTATCTTGTGTAACACCAACATCAACTTTAACACCAGCTTTTTTCGCTTCTGCAATAGCTTTATCAAGTTTTTCATGAACAATTGGTACTTCTAATATCGTTTTATTTTCAGAAGCATTTACTGATACTTCATCAGCAGATGCAGTCGAAGAAAATACCATTCCCAACATTGCAAGCGCAAGGATAACACCACATGCACCACCAGCCTTCATTTTACGGATTGAACCGTAAGCCTTAAATTCTTGTATCTTTGACATACTCATTTTTTCCTTTTAAATTAAAAATTTTTTATATTTTATCAATCTCAATCATTATAATCCTAAGAAGGTGAACGAGATCGCTTAAATACTTCTAAAATCATACCCATTTTCCTGAATAATCAAGTCTATATCCTTGAATTACTTCATTACGAGCATAAACTCCATCGGATTTTAAATAATACCATGAATCATAATAAGAATCATAAATCCATTCATTAGCTGCCATAGCCCCACTAGACTTCAAATAATATGATCCTTGCCATGTATTTCTTGCCATATAGCCACCAGACTTAAAGTAATACCATAAACCATCCACCTTATACCATTGACTATTTGCATACGTTCCACCTTGTTTTAAATAAAACCATGAACCATAATAAGAATCATAAATCCACTCTTTATCCGCCATCTTACCATCAGATTTCAAGTAATAAGAACCTTGCCAAGTATTTCTCAATGGTTGATTATTCTTATAAAAATACCAGGTTTTGCCTTCTTGAATCCAGCCATTCTTACTTGAAGAAGGTTTACTTTGATTTTGAGAAGGTTTATTCGGTTTATTCTTGTCCTGATTTTGGGATGACTTATCAGGACTTGTATTTTGTTTTTCCTTATCCTTCTTAGCTTTTTCTTGCTTCTCCTTTTCTTCTTCAGACTTTAAGCTATCAATCTCCTTCACAATTTTATTGTAATCATTATAAGATGTTTGTAGCTTCTCATACTTACCTTTTTCATCTTGTAATTCTTTTAATTTCTTAGCTAAAGTTGCTTGTCGATTGCTTTCTGTTGTATTTGACGGACTAGAAGTATTGAAAACACTCTTTGTTGCTTTAGAAATATCAGCATCACTAACTGTAATATAACTAATCCCAAGTCCATCTTTTAAATAATGAAGTGATAGTCCAAGATACTCATTTTTGTTAGTTGTACCATAGTTCACACCAGCTACTGATTGAGCATGAAGGAACTCTGTCCCATTAAACAAAAAGTTCAAGATAGAATTGTAAATCCATTGTTTCATCTCAGCTTTAGTCATTTCACTTGAAACTCCACTTACAGCAAAGTTGTTTTCATAGAACTGACTTCCATATTTACTTACTTCATCTTCCCTGCTTGAAGTAGGCAAGCCATATTCTCTAGCTACATCATTGATACCTTTTACATAATGCCAATCAAAAACGCTTCTATTTGCTTCGCGAACTTTTTTTGAAAGTTTATCAGCAAAATCAATAGATGAACTAGCTAGAGTAAGCTGTGGCATGCCCATTTGACTACGAACTTGATTAAGCATATCCAAGGCAAAGTAATTCAGTTCAATTTCAACTTCCTTAGGAAGATTATTAAGATTATAAACCTCTACTTTATCTGAAACACTAGAAATAAAATTACCTTCTTGTGGACGTAGCTTGCTACTTTCTGACTTCAAAATTTGTTCTGCTCGATTTCTTTCAGATTCACTTTTATCATAATTGAAATAATCTTTAAGAGCCTTTGCATACTCAGCACTGACTTTGATTGTATTCTTTTCTGAATAAGGTACATTTAACTGAGTTACTTGCTGTTCTAATTCTTTTATCTTGTTTTCACTTTCCTTCAAAGAATACCAGCGACCACCTGCTTCAAAACCACTAGACCCATTTGCCTTATAAAGACTATCTTTCTGCTTCTCTAGTTGAGAGATTCTTGCTTCTCTTGCAGAATCAGCATGAACTACACTATTACTAAATGCAAGTAATGTTACTGTTGAAAGTAACAACATTGAGCCTTTAACTTTCATTGTTTACTCCTTAACAAAATTCAAAAAAACTTCTATAAATTCCACAAAACCAATAATTCTAAATATCCATTCTTTTCTCACTTCTATTGTCAATTGACATAAAAGAAAAACTTAAGATATTCTAAAAATTATTTAACAGTACATTGTTATAACTCGTTTAAATTTTCCTTATTTTAAAATAATTTTTTCTTGTAAAAGTAACCTACTGCTGTCATTAACATGCCACCAATAGCACTTAGAATACTTTCTGCGGTTCCAGTGTTTGGAAGTGTTTTAAGTTTGCCTTCTTTATCAGTAACAGAGATAGTCTTATCTTCGTTGACAGTACCACCGACCTCTTCAGGAGCAACCACTGAACCATCTGAAAGAACTACGTTTCCGCCTTGGGTGTTAACAATTGACGCACCTGTATTTGTTTCAACAGGTTCTTTTGTTACATCATGCACCACTTGACCTGTTGAAGTTGAAGTAGTTCCAATTTGAGACTTCCCTTGTTCGTTTGCCTCTACTGTTGTTTTTGGCTTTTCAGCTTTTGGCAATTCAGGTTGGACTTCTGGGGTGCCTTTGTTGGTTACTACCGCTTCAGAGAGCTCTGGTTGAATTGCAGGTTCACCTTTGTCACTTACTACCGCTTCAGAGAGCTCTGGTTGAATTGCAGGTTCACCTTTGTCACTTACTACCGCTTCAGAGAGCTCTGGTTGAATTGCAGGTTCACCTTTGTCTGTAGTTGATGATGTATCTGGTGTTGTTGGATCAACTGGAGTAACTGAAGGCTCTGTTGGCTGAACTGCTGGAGCCTCTGTTTCTGTTGAAGCGCTAGGTGCTGTTGGCGTAACTACTTCTGTTGTTGGAGCTGAAGAGTCAATTGGTGCCAGTTCATCTGCTGATACATAACCAGCTTGTGCAAGTGCAAGTGCAAGTGTTGATAGTGCGAGTGTTGCTAATACTTGTTTCTTGTTCATTGTGATTTTTCCTTTTCTAATTTTTAGTATTCTTAGGCTGGTAGCCTTTTCCTGTCAAGCGAAGTTTCACTCCCGATGGACTTCTGACTTTCCTAGCCACTAAGTGGCCTCCTTTTTTGATAGTGCGAATTTGATTATAAACCTTTTTATAAGGCAAATGAAATTCAACATCCCTTAGAACACCGTCTACGTATCCTCTAGCTTGTTTGACTGCATAGCCTGGCTTCAGGATAAGGTCTGTTCCGTCCTCTAAGCGAGCTGTCGCACCTCCTTGTTTTCCTAAGTTTTTTAAGTCCCTTAAGCGGACCGTTGTTTCATCTATCATAGATTTCTCCTTGAAGTTGAAAGGCGAAATAACGCCGTGCTGTGTAAAAACGTATTTTTAGATCGGTATTTCATGCGCTGGGTTTATAGTCTAGGAACCCTTACTCCTTCAGCTTATGATCTTTATCATGCTTTTTCGTTCAGTGGCTGGACTAGATATCATTTTCTAGTTTGCTGCTCGCCCCCATTTCTTTTTTATCCATAGCCACGCTGTATTAGGGCAAGCCTTGTATTCAGTTTTCAAAGGTCTGTAGTTTAATGACTTCTCGGTCAAAATGGATTTAACTGGACTACGTTTTGTCCGATTCTGATCCTAACAGGTAGTCAATGGTTACCCCGAAATATTCTGCCACATTTTTTGCATTCTCCAAACTTATCTGACTATATCCTGTCTCCTAGTTCGATATGGTGTTGCGAAACACCCCTATCTGATCAGCCAAGGCTTGTTGTAACAACCTAGCTTTTTTTCGTAAGTCTCTGATACGATTTTGTGTTTGTTTCCTCACATCTACTTGTCTCCTTCATTATTTGGACTTGATAGTATTTCATCATCCATCAAAGGAGCATTCTTCAGCTCCAGCATGACAAACCCTATTCCATAAGCTAAGATCAATAATAAAGCCATTGTAACTAGTTTAAACATTACTATCCTCCTGATATTGTTCCTTATTTTGTCCGATAAGTTATCTTCTTCACCCATCTAGGATTGATAGAAAATGGAGGAGTCGCTGATGTAAAATTCATACTTGCTCCTTTTCCAAATGAACTTGATACCAATTTTACTAGTTCCTCCAAGTTGGAAGTGATAGTAATACTTTCTACCGCTTTATCAAAATACTCTACAATCATTTCAATCTCTTGAACTGTTTGGGGAGGTGTAGCCTTCACAGCTTGTATTCTGTTAATTCTCTCTTGATTATTAAACAATCCCATAAAATCACCTCTTATTTTTTATGTATTTCAACTCAGCCTGTCTATGCGCTATAATTTTAGCTTCCAATCGTCTCTCTTCCTTAAGATTTTCAAGCATCCTCATGAGATACGCTAACGGGTGCTCACAATCATAAGGAATCCGCTCAATCATATCAATCACTTCATGACTTGTGATATATTCCTCTGCTAAATATTGACCAATTTTCATTTTCTGACGATGCGTAAGACTGTAATTTTGAGAATCTCCTGTAAAAATATCTATTTGACAAAACTTCCCATTATAACGATCTGCAATCACTTGTAAGAGAGAGTAATATTTTGGCGGAATATAGTTCACAAAATTCTCTTTGAAAGATTGAGAGTTAGGTTCAGTAGGTTGCGCCAATTCTTCAGAATTGGTTGCAACCTTTCTAGAACTATTATTCTTACTAGAATCAGTTTTACTAGAATCTTTATAATTCGGGTCAACATTATTAACTACCCCATTATAAATTTTTGACGCATCCGGTAAATTATTTTTACGGGGTCTATTCTGTCGCTTTTCTACTCGTTTTTGGAATGCTCTTTCTTGACGTTCTATCCGTTCTTGTTTATATTTTTCTGCATCATAAGTCATGACATTACCAATATAGATACGATTTGCTAATTGTCCATCTGCATTTGAAAATTGACTAAGTTCATAAATTAATCCATAATCCGAAAGATCTTTTTTTATTTTAATGGCTGTTGGCTTTGAGCAATTAAAGTATCGTTGTATCTCTGCATTTGAAAACTCAATATATACACGTCCTAGTTCATCTACCCATCCATTCTTAGCAGATAACTCCAAACGATTTTTCATCATACTATACAATACTTTACAATCTGTGCGAAGCTCCCTATAGTGCTCGTCCTCCCACAAAACCCAAGCCATAGGAAAATAGCGTTCAGAGGTTTGCATCTGTTCCAGAGTTATAGCCGAAAATTGTTCTAAATCACCCATAATATCATCCTTCAAATAATCTTAGACTCAAATTACCATTTTCCGCTATACAGATTGTCTTTTCGGCTTCCATCGTTTCAATTGCCTTAACGATTCTATCCCGTGACCAGCCTGTTTGTCTCATCAGATCAACGACTATTATATTTTTCGTTAATCTAGCTAATGCTGTATGTTGTTTCGTTTTCATCAAATCTCCTTTTCCTAAAAGAGGTACATTGAATATTTCAATACCAATATCAAAAAAATATCTCTATACTTACTAATCTCTACTGCGTAATTTTTCGTCTAGTTCTTTCAGAAGTGCATTTTTATAGTCCATCGCTTCAGCTAAAGTAGGAAATCGCTTTGTATAATGAACACCATCTCTTATAATTTGTACTCTATATGATTTCAATTTAGAACTGTAGGTGATATTTTTTATTCTTGTTGTCTTATTCGTTTTTCTTGGACTTGGATTTAGTATGTTTGAAATTCTAGCTTTTTCACGTGTTTTCCTATCTTGACCAAACTTCACCCCTAAATCCCGACTTTTCTCCAAAGCAAGGCAACCACAAGAATAATTCTTTCCCTTCAGCAAATTAAAAATTTCTATTTCACAAATACATCCGCATTCGCAACGACATATGGCATAGCTATAGGTACGAGAAACATTTTCTTTCTTTTTAGGACCTGTCAGCTTAATAACTGTTAGCCTTTGAAATTTCTGGCCTATTAATTCTTGGTATTTTAAAATTGTTTCTTTTTTACATGTTTTGGGAAACCTACCTTCATTCTCGTATTCTCTTAGAACGTCATCACGATGTTTAATCGCATCTTCTAATAGTTCAAATGTTTTTGAATATCTTTTTCCTTGACGAGTAATCGAAAGCACGAATTTACCTTTTTGAAATTGGATGTTCTTCTCTTTTTGCCAACATAGCTGAAATGCTCCTTTCTCTGAAAGAAATAACTCCGATGGTTGAACTTCTAGTGCTTTAGAAAGTTTATGAGCTTTATCTTTATCCAAACCTCTTATGCCATTTTCCCATCGATTTATTGCAGATGTAGAAAAGCCTGTTGCGCTCGATAGCATCTTAAGCGTCAGTCCTTTTCGTTCTCTTAATTCCTTAATTCTATTTTGAAGTTTAACCATAGATATTTTACCTCTCTAAATTTAAAATTCTGCATACAGCTACATCATAATAGATAATGAAAAATTCTTTTTTAAAGGGACAATCAATTTATTTTCTGCATTTTTTAAATACTTTTTAAAAAAATTCGGTTAACCTACACATATCCCATCAATTCTGGATTAAACTCCATAGTTAACCACAAGGCTTCATCCTGAGTCAATTGGCTAGTTTGTCCCCAAGTTCCATCTTTAGCTCTCCTGGAGTAAGGATAACTGCCATGTTTGTTTCTAGGATTTAATCCATGAATAACATCGTCTTTAATAACTTCCCAAAGTAGACTAGAGGGCTTATAATAATAATAACCGTTTCCAAGCCAAACCCTATTGAGGTCATCGTATGGAGATACCTTTTCTTCAGAATTTCCTTCAGGGATACAATCAACCATATTTTCATTCTTATCAAGATCTATTACATCGAAAATTTCTAACGAATCAATATCCATAACAATTTCAATATTATCTGACATTTTTTCTCCTTCTTTAATTTTGGCAACGAAAAAAGAGAACGAATTTCCTCGTTCTCTACATTTATTTATATGCTATCTACATTTCTCAAAACTCTAGACACTTACTAGGTGATTTTTTCTATTTATTTGAATACTATTACGCCTTAGCACATTATATATGGTTGCGGTGGAAATGTTCAGCTGATTCGCAATATTGCGCACAGACAATTCTTTTCGTAGGTATTGCTCGATTATTTGTTTTTCGGTATCTTTAGGCAACCCTTTATTACCAAGTTTCACACCCTTTTCTTTAGCTTTACGGAGTCCGTCTTTAGTGCGTTCAGAAATTGCTTGAAGCTCCCATTCTGCCACATAACCCAACATCAAACAAAAGAACTTTCCAGTTAAAGAATCTGTTTCAATATTTTCATGAATTGATTGAAGATGAATACCATGTTTAGTTAAATCCTCAATAATAGCAGAGAGGTGAAGCATTTTGCGAGTTAATCTATCCAACTTATACACCACAAAATGAGTTTTAGTTCCTTGATGGGCGTATTTTTTCGCCATTTTTAAAGCTTTGTCAAGTTGTTTTCGCTCCTGATTTCCACCAGAATCTTTTTCGATATAGAGCTTGTCGCAAAAGCTGAGCGCCTCTTTTTGAACAGATAACCCCAATTCTTGCCGATTATCTGTTGAGCTAACTCTAGCATAGCCGATAGTCATTGTTTTGATATTTTCTAATTTGTTCTTGTGATGATTTGTCAAAATTTCTCCTTTCTTTACTATTGTAGCAGGATATCTAAATTACAGAAAATTCAGACAATAAAATATTTTTAAAGAAAACCGCGTTTTATTTGCTATTATCAACACTTTTTGATATACTGAAAACGTATACAAATCTTTAGAAGTATTGACTCGGTGTCAAAGGTGTGATATACTGACATAGTTATTTTATTTTTTGAAATAACTTAGATTTTTATATAATATATAAAAAAGTTCTTTGCCACTTATTTACAATTTTATTTTTCAAGAAATTGATAAAATAAAAAATCATCTAAATACGCCAATATCTAGATGATTCGGATGTGATAGGTGTAGTGATAGTTTTATGTTAACGACGCTTTTTGTAATGATTCTTGCGTCGTTTTCTTTTTGTGTTATTTCCGTTTGGTTTTTGCTTGCATTCATCACTATACGATATAGGTGGTGGATAAATGGGTTTTGAACCTTTATTTTTGATTTCCAGAGCTCTATTCTCTTTTTGAGCTTGGATATAAGAGAGACAAATTTCTTTGAAGTCCTGACTTACTTTTTTCAGTACTTCCGCTAAATTTGAGCCGATTTCAGGAGTATTCCACGACTCTGCTAATTTAATCATAGCACTACCAAATAAGGTAGCTAAATAATTCCAGAATAATTCTTTTTTATTATTCATAGTATATTCCTCCAATTTCTATTGAAAAAATACACCTACCACGAGCATAAAATAATAGACAGAACACCCTATAAGAAACAGAAGTGCGTAAAGTTCAAATCTTTTCGTTAATAGTTGTTGACTATAGTTGGTTGAAGATTTAAACTTACACATCTTCTTATTTTCTATTCTATAGTGTGACCTGCCTTAATTATTTTTTAGTAAGTTAATTGTAGCAAATTATCTTTCTCTTGTCAAATGAATCGATACTATTATGTCAACGTCTAATATTCTTTAAATAACATACATTTGTTCAGCTAGACAAAAGAATACCAACTCATTTTTCTCTAAATTTTCGCCTATTCCAATAGTAAACTCAGTTTTATCTTGTGTTGTGAAAGCTCTTTTTTCTAAATAATTTACAACATTTTCTGTTAAGGTTATCATATTTTTCATTTTCGAAGCAGTATAGTCATAACTGGCTTTTATAGATAAAGCGAAGCTTTTCACTTTAAAAATTTTATTGATAACTTCTTTTGGTAAAAATCTATCCAAAGCTTTATAAAAATCTGCTTCAGATTGGCAAAATCCAGTAATTAAAATTAATTTTGGGCTGTTTTCAAAGTTTTCTCCAATAAACTGAGCGATTCGCTCATTGATAGTTTCGTTTTGAATTATTAAACCATTCTGGATAATTGGCATTTTGGAAATAGAATCTGGAATCAAAACTTTTAAAGTGGATGAAACGAGATTTTTATTATCGTTTAACGCTTCAGGCTTATATAAATCAAAATAAAAAATCTGTTGTTTGCTTTTTAAGGATTCCTCAATAGCTTTTCTATGTGAATATGGCGTTAATAAAACCTCATTTTCAAGATACTTAAAAATGTGCTGGTTAATGATTTGTGCTTGTCTTAATTCTTCTGAGTTTTTGGAAGGAATATTCGAAAGATTCACCAAGAAAATAAAAAGGGTTACCAAGTAAAGTTCATCTTCTTGGCAATGATTAAGCAATTCTATTTTTTCGCTACCAAAAACAACGGTAGCTTTTTTGGTTTGGCTTAAAAAAGCTGATTTGATTTTAAAAACAGCTTGCTTATAATCGAAGGTTTCATCACGGTTCAAATCTTTGAAAATATCTGCTATCCTTTGAGATTGAAAGCCTAAATCACTAATCGGCAAAGCTTCGCGGTAAAATTCTGGAATTTCTTCGTCTCCCGTAAAAATGCGGTTGCTAGAAACACGGTTAATTTCTGGAATAAATGAAATTTTAGGGTTGTTTTCACTCACTAATCTGTTCAAAATACTATTGACGAAATCTTCTTGGTTTCGTTTTTTCTTTTCAGATTTTTGCAAAATATAGCAAAACCATCCTAATCTAAATTCGGTCATACGATTTCTCCTTGAGATTTCTGAGATTTTTTACCTGATGAATGAGATAAAAATATTCGCTACACTATAATCATAAACAAAGTCGACAATGTTTATAACCTAAATTATACCAAAATCAAAGGAGAAACCTTATGAATCACATTCAAAAATCGACCCCAAAAGTAGAACTTCCTCAACTTGTTAGCCCCTATCAGTTAGAAGTGGCTAAAACACTGAGTGAAGCGATGGCAGATAATCAGGCCTTGGAGCTTCTCGCTAGCGACATTTTATATAAAGTGGGCAATCTGGCGCTTACTCAGACTGAAATACTCAAAAATACGCCAGAAGCTAAAGCCTACACCGATTATATTCTAAAAGCATTCACTTATTACGCTACTGAAAAGATGAAATGAGGTAGCTTTATGATGGACTACCTTATAGCTTTTATGATTATCGTTATTGCCGTATTTCTTTGGGATTGGTTCGAAAAACCAGAACAAGAAGACAAAAAGCACTGTAGTGAAGAAGAAATCGCCCTGGCAGAATTTCTGGAAAAACGGCAAGAAATCAATCAACTTTTCTTGGTTGCTAAAGCAGAAATGCGAAAAATTTCAAGAAAATAGACGGATTGTTTAGACTAGACAAATGGTCAAAATATGTTGAAATATACTACTGTTTCATTGCTTAAAATTCATTCCAATCGCTCTAAAAACTGAAGGTAATGAAATTTAACTTTTCACCAATTTTCTTGTATAAATGGAGGCAGAAAGGAGACCAGCTATGAGAAAACTAATGGCATATATTCTTGGATTTGTTGCTTGTGCTTGGCTTATTAACTGGGCGGTGAAACTAATTCTGGAAGTTTGGTGGTTCTTGGTTTTGGCGACTGCGGTTATTTTCATTGGCTGGTTCATCTTTCGGATTATTAAATCTAAAGAATGGAGGTAGAAATGAAAAGAAAGTTCGAAGCGCTATCTTGGAGCGAACTCAACTGGATACGCCCATTTGAGATAGATGATGTGGAATCTATGTTGGGGCAACTGGTGGGGCTAAGTCGGCGCAAAGCGGTTATTTTTGAAATTCGATTATCTAAGAATCGCGTGCGCTATCTGTTAGGAACAGAAGAACAAGATAAACGACATATCAGCCAACTAATTCAATCACACCGAGCTATTCAGTTTTCAAGAGTTTCAAAACGCGAAAAACTTTCGGTTGCACGGTTAGTGAATATCAAAGAATCTCACTATGCTTTAAAAACAGATTCTGTAGAAAATATGATACGTTCAAGCCTTACAATTTCAAAAATACTTCAGCCAGATGAAATAGTAGTTGTTCAGTTGGTTATTGGCGCAGGTTCACCACCTCGTCCGCAACCCAAAGATTTGCCGAATTTATCCGCTAAATGGTATCAAGTGATTACGAATAATATTCCTGAGCTTTCTGAAAACTCCAAAAAGCTGATGAAACAAAAACTAAACCAATCTACTTTTAAATGTGAAATTCGCCTTGGTGTCCAATCTCGCAGTATTTTGCGAACAAAGGAATTTTTTGACAGCCTACTTAGTAGTTTTCGCATGATGGAATCAAATGCAACCATTGAATAGTAGCCATTGAGTTTTTTTCCTTTCGTAGCAAGGGTTTAGAGC
>CAUOWW010000014.1:0-31572 GCA_963508345.1 uncultured bacterium | reverse complement strand
CAAAGAACAGGTAGCTTTATTATAGATAAGAGTAGTTGAAATTTTTATCACATTTTTATTTTTCTGTCGAGCTAAATTCATACTAATCAAAGAGTTTGAAATAAATTTGAGTATTATTAACTAACGTTCTTCGTCTAAAAATACAGTAGGGCATATTTCATTCTTTTATTTAAAATTGTCTAAATTCGACAGAAGGAAGTAGCAAGCATTGTCGCTAAAAAAATGCATCAGGTTATCCTGTGCATTTTTTTGATATCAAAATAATCAATCTCCTTTATGAGCTAATTCTTCTCTACAAGCTCTTTGGAGCAGAACAACTGTAAGTATAAAAACCACACATAAAATCAAGATACTTCTCTCAGCCCCAAAAACACCACCAGTATATAAATCTTGACCCGTTAAATTTGTACTGAATAAACTAAATGAAACTTTTATCCCACTCACTAATACTATTATATCAACCCACTACAGTTGACAAAGAGACAAAGAGACAAAAAGACAAACCAGCCTAATGACTAGCTTGTCTTCAATCAAGAGAGGATTCTGTTCCCCCCATATAAGCACTAACATTCCAACGTGCACATATTGGAACGACATCCATAACTCCAGAGTATCTCTAAAGTTTACAATTTAAATGAGTTAACAATTTTCCCAACTAAAAGCACTCCAGTTACCGCAACGGTTTGTACTGAATGTACTAAATCGCATTCCATCAACTTCATCTGTTTCGTCAACTTGAACAGATACTAATTGAAGATTTAATACTTCTTCTGCCATAGCTAGCTCCTCCTATTTAAATTTTTGGGATTAAGTACTTTATCCACCCTCATTATACTCTCTCCACCAGTAAAATGCAAGCAATTATACAAAATAGATTTAACTATTTTATATAGCGAAAACTTACAAATTTTTAAGAAATAATTTTTGCATTCTTAAAGATAAAATAGGAACTTTTAGTAATAAATATTAAAATAAATAAAATAATAGATACTATAAAATTTGGAAGTATTAACCCCAAGAGATTCATATCATCTATTAAAATATTCCCTAAAGAGTAGTATATTAAAGCCATAATTTTAATGTTAAGTAAAAATGCAATTAATGAAGTAACAAATGTCAAAAATATAGCCTCACCAACTTTAATCTTAACCATCTGGTAATTAGAAGTTCCTAAAATTTCAAATTGCTGAATCTCAATCCTTTCTTGATGAGATGACAAAAATGCAATTGAAATAATATTTGCAAGTACTATCAAAATTGGTGCTCCTACATAGACAATAAATGCCACTTTTAGCTCTAAATCACTGTCATCTTGAAATTGAGATAGTATATTCTGAGAAATCATTTGAAAACTAGAAATTAGTAATATAGCTCCTGTAATTGCAGCACTGATAGATTTTATATAAGGCTTACGATATAGTAAATTCCACTTCGAAACAATGAACATAAAATTATTTCTAAATATAATTATAGAAAGTAGTTTGATAAAACATGACTGTATAAAAGGAGATAATTGATAAATAATCACAATATCTAAGATTACAATATTGAATATTATCTGGGCCTTCGCTAAAATTGTGCTATCTTGGAAAATTTGTTGCAAAGAAAGCAACCAGATAACACTAAAACCAGCCAATAGCAGTATTCTTTTTGCTATTGAAAGAACATGCCTTATTTTAGAACTCTTCCTATTTCTAATCTTCTTGAATGTATAAAAGCAACCACTTAGAAAGGCTAAAAATGAAATCAACACTACTGTAATGATACATCCAACAGCACTCATTTGAAATTGGATATCAGGTAATATATTTTCCCCGAAAAAGTATTGTAAAAAATAATAATAATTTGACGTAACAAATATAGAGCATAGATATGCAATAAAACTAATAATCGAGGAAATGATAAAAATCTGTCCCCCCACAAGAAATGATAGTTGAAGGCGACTTGCTCCCAACACCTCCAGAAGTTCGTAATCATCTCTAAAAATTTCAACCAACATATTTATTATATTAGAGAGCACAAAGAATAATGTTACTCCTCCGAATACTATCGGAAACATAAAAATTGGTTTAGGATCTGGAAGTCCGACAAATACTTGCGAATTATTCTCAACATTAATTACCCCATTAACAGCCAATCCCATAACTAAACTCGAAACAAAAATTACTGGTGAAACGCCTAACCATTGTTTCTTATTATGTAAAAATTGATAGTAAACTAATCTGAGCATCTCTATCCCTCCGTAGTTGATTGTACCTCTAAGATTTTATATAACTCTTCCCCGCTAGGTCTATGAAGTTCTTTGAAAATTTTTCCATCTTTCAATATTAATGCACGATCAGTTTTCGAGGCCAATTCTATATCGTGCGTTACCATAATTACACACTTACCCGCCCCTACTAACTCTCTCAATAATTCAAAAATTACTTCACGAGAAACGCTGTCTAAAGCCCCAGTTGGCTCATCAGCAAATATTATATCACTATCAGCAATAACCGCTCTAGCTATAGCAACCTTCTGTTGTTCTCCACCAGACAGAGTTCCAACAAAATCGTTTAAGCCAGCATTAAACTTCATTCTTTTGAGTAAGTTTTCTACATTTTTAATAGTTAATTTTTTTTGTGATAATCGCAAAGGAAGTGCTATATTTTCTATTACCGGCAGGGAAGGTATTAAATTGTATGCTTGAAATATAAAAGATACTTCGTTACGTCTTATACTTGACAATTTTGCATTTCTGATTTTATAGGGGTTGATTCCATTTAAAATTACTTCCCCACTTGTTGGTTCAAGCAAACTAGAAATACATTTTAATAAAGTTGACTTTCCAGAACCACTAATTCCTAGAATACTTATAAATTCTCCTCTCGAAGCAGAAAGAGAAACATTTTTCAGCACTTGTAACGTTTTATTATTTCCTAGTGAAAATTGATGATACAGCCCTTTCACTTTTAATATATAATCTTTATCCATATTCTTGCCTCCAATCACTTAATTTTGAAAAGTGTTCCATTTTCCAATTTATATATCTCAGTGTATCTCTTGTCATTTAAGTCATAATGATGTGAAACTTCAATAAATGAAATACCTAAATTGAACAGAATATCATGTATGGAATTTGAATTATCATTATCTAAATTAGCTGATATTTCGTCAAATAAGTACACTTTATTATTTCTAATCAGAGCTCTAGCTAAAGCTATTTTTTGTTTTTGACCTCCAGACAAATTACTACCATTTTCACCACATTGATAATTTAGTATATCTATCTTTTCTAATTCTTCATATAGATTTACCTTTTTTAACACCTCAATTATCTGATCATCTGAAAAATATTCATTTTGAAATAAAGTTACGTTCTCACGAATAGTAGTGTCAAAAATATATGGTGTCTGATCAACTGTTGGTATTGAATCTGAACTCTTTTTCCCATGTGATAACAAATTTACATAACCTTTTTGTGGCTTTAAAGAACCATTAATTAAATTTAAAATCGTTGTTTTCCCACTACCAGAAGTTCCTGTTAATAACACTCTAAATGGTGACTTAAATGAGAAATCAATACTTAATTTATTTTCTGGTGTAATAGAATATACAACATCTTTCATGTGTATCTCATCTATTGATGAAGTATACAGTCCGTTATTATCATATTCAGCGTCTATAAAATTCTTCTCTCCACTTAAGTATTTTAAAAACGGTTTCCTTAAATCTTTGGTTGTATTTATCTTATTTAATGAATAGGCAATTGATTGTATCGGCCCTAAAACTTTATCATTTGCTAAGAAAATACCTATCAGTTCACTAAAAGAAAGGCTTTTATGATAAATTACAAAATAACATCCTACAACCAAGGGAACTAGAAAGCAAAAACCTGCAATTAGTACTGCAACCAATTTTGAAAGAACCTCTGATCGTTTCAAATTAAAAGTAGAATCTTCTAGTTTATCCAACTTTTTATCCGACAAACTAATTATTTCTTTAGTAACAGAATAAGATTTTAATGTCTTAAAACCATTAAAAATTTCTTTTATTATATGAGTATACTCTGCATTGCTGTTAGAGTACTCATTAGCTGAATTAGACAACATCTTCTTCATAAAGATAGGTACTATAATCGGCAATGCTGATAATACAATAAATATTATTGAAACTAGGAAGTTTAAATAAAGCATAAAACTTAGAGAGACGATGAACAACAATATTGAAGAAATTATTTCAAAAATTTGTCTAAAATAGTTTTCTTCGATTAATCTCAAATCATTTGACAAAACTGAAATAATAGATGAGTAATCTTTTACCATTTCAGAAGAAAGATACTGTTCTCTAAAATATCCTTGTTTAATTTTTACATTTATATCTTTTGTTATTGATGCTTCCGTTACTTCTAAATAGTAATTTGATATATAGATTGCTGACCAACCCAGAATACTTATAGCACCAAATCTTAGAACGTCAGAAAATGAGGAAGTCTGATTTAAACTACCTGCATATACAATAATTCCTGAGAGCAAGACACCATTAAACGAAGATAGAAATATTAAAATCCCCATTAATATAAGTTTAGTCTTTTTTATAAATTTTAAATAATTCATAAGTTATTCCTTCCCACTTCTTCAAAGAAATAATTTAAAGTATCAATCATTAAGGGAACATCTGATGGAGTAAAACCTCCATGACCAGCTGCTTTGTTTAAATACAACAAACTTTTAACTCCAATAGAATTTAATTTCTTTGACCACTCTATCACTTCGTTATTATTAATATATGGGTCTTTCTCACCCAAAATATTAACTATAACAGTATTTGAGTCTCGTGCCTTTTCAATATTTTGCATAGGCGAATATGACTTTATATAAGCCTTTACTTCAGGGTCTCTAATATCTCCCCACTCTGCTATTTCGGTCTTAGAAAGAGGATCATTTGGATTCTGAAGTGTATCATAAGGATTTATAAATGGCGAAAATAAGAGAATGCTTTGCAATAAATTTTTTTCCTCGTTCAACACCGCACCAGCAATTATTCCACCTGCACTAGAAGTTATTAAACCTAATCGCTTACTGTCAATTACATCATTTTTCCTTAAATAATTTACTCCCTCAATAAAATCTCTGATAGAATTCCATTTGTTTAACGCCTTTCCTGAGCGATACCATTCACCACCCAAATAGCCTCCACCTCTTACATGAACTATAGCATAAATAAAACCTGCATCTATTATAGATAACATAATTTCATCTAAATCAGAATTATCATTCTTACCATAAGCCCCATAGACACTTAGAATACATTTTTTTCTTCTTGGGAGCTCATCCGTATCTTCACTTTTCCAAAATAAAGAAATCGGTATGCTTACATCATAACTGTCTTTTTTAGTCCAAATCACCTTAGAAAAATATTTAGTATTATTCGATTTTATGATGGGTCTTTCAAATTCAGTTTTTAATGTATTTTCTATTAAATCAAAACTAAGTATTTTTTCGTAAAAAGTTCTCCTCTCTAAAAACAGAAGAACACGATCAGAAAATGAATTTTCATAAAGTGTTGTCTTTTCATCAAATGTTATCTTATTAACACTCAACTCCCTCAAACTATTATTTTTAAATGTAGCAAGATAAAAGACGGAATTCGCTGCGTTTGAACAGTCTAAGAGGATATAACGTCCTATACAGTGAACTCTTCTAGCCCTATCTTGATATGGTATAGTAATAGAAACTCTGTCTCCCGAAGAAATTTCCCTTAGAATTAGTTGATCTTTCTTTTCTTCAGTTGAAGAGAGCCCAAGAAAGTACTGTGCTTTTTCTGTACTAAATAGAGCGATATCTCTAGGTGTTGGGGCTATCGTTTCTGTGTAAGAGTGTCTAACAAAACCCGTCCGGTCGAAACTGTATAGAAAAATCCTGCCTTTCTGAAAGTCTACTGACTTTACAAAACAATTATTGCTGTCAATGTGGACTATTTTTAATCGAAAAGAGCATTCGTTTTCTTCAAACAGTTCCTCTTCTGTAAAGCTATCAAAAGATTTATAGAATAACTTACTTGGCCTCCCGTACTCTTTGGAGCGAGTATACATAACACCGAATTTACCCAAATAGAACGAACTTTCTACTGAGATATCTTCAATGATAAATAACTCCTCCATAGTATATTTTTTTATTCCAATTAAATTAGTGCTACGCAGTGAGGATACAACCAAAACTATATAACTCTCATCAGATGAAATCCTAACATCCTGTAAGATACTATCATCTGGCAAAGTATATTTTTCCACATCAAAGACAATTTTAAGTGAATTTGAATTGTCTAAACTGGAAGAACTAACCTTAGGAATCCAGTCATTATCTTCGACATACCATTCCTTTATTACACCAGTATTGGGTATACTCCAATTATCAAATTGGTACCAATATCGCCCTCTCCTAAATATCAAAGAATTCCATTTTTTTAATTCATGAAATGATGAAGAGATAGACCTCTTATAGTGTGTTTTTTCCTGTATTGTATTTAAAAATATTTCATTACTCTGATTCACAAGTATAACCCCTTAATAATGGTATCTCAATATTATATTTGAGGAAGAATCGTCAATTTATTATCCATTATTGATACCAATCCAATTGCAACACCCGCAAATCCCGAAGCAATATCTGTTGTTATCTTTAAACCATTATCTCCCGCAATAACAAATCCTTCTTCAATTACACACAAATATCTATAAAGTTGTTCAATTAATTTCTTTTGTCCTGAAAAGTTATCATCGATATCACTATATATATTATTAGCAACTTCAAGACCACAAAATCCGTTAAATAAACCTGGTAATACACAAAAAACTACATCAGTTGCCCTCTCTAAAGAAGTTAAATATTTTAAGTACTTGCTTGACAAGATTTCTCTATTTCTATTAATAAGTAAAAGTAGGCCAGCACTTCCAGTTGCTAGATATGGTAGTAATCTATGACCTTGGCTGTACTGCAATGAATTATTACTATCTACTTTATAAGCAACTAATTCTTTATCTACAGCCAATTCTAGACCATTTTTATAGATACTTTCACCAGTTAATTTATAAGCTTCACCGAAGAGCCAAGCTACCCCTGCGTGACCATATAGTAATCCACCAAAATTCTCATAAGGATCATTACTCTGAACATCACTAGCGCCAACTTTACAAAAAGTTTCTGGATTTTCTATATAATTTAAAGTATATTCTCTAAGCCTAATTAGTATTTCTTCTCCTAGTTTATTATCAATTTCCCCTTTACTAAGAAAATATAGTCCAACCAGTAAAATTCCAGCCTGCCCACTATATAAATTTTTATTTTGTGAATTCTCAAATATCTCTATAAAATGAGTTGTAAAAAGTTCAACTGCCCGATCTATCTCCCCAAGTTCATAAATGAGCCAGATTGTACCAATTTTACCATCAAAAAGACCAGAAAAGGACGATTTCTTAAAATTATTTACTGCCTCATTAATAACCTGTGTTCGAATCTCATAATAGTCATCAAACTTGAAATTTTTTACTTTCTTAGCTAGTTGTTGATAACTCCAAAGGATAGCTAAATCTGAAAACGCAATTCCTTGATTAAAATTCAGACCATAATAATGAACGGGGAAGAATCTTGATTGAAATTCTTTACGCCACTGTCCATAAGTTAGCGTAAACCCTCTTAATAATTTTATAATAAAATCTTGTATATCTTGCTCACTCTCGATAGTTCTAATCTCATGCATGGGTTTTAAAACTTTTTTCCTGGAAATATTCTCGATCTGTGGACATTTAGAATCTAGATATGACAATAAACTTTCTACATAATCTATATGTTCTCTTGTATAATCCAAAGACTCAAATAGTTTTTTTCCTTCTATCCTGGTTTGACTTACATAGTTGTATGTCAAATCCGATGTAGTTACTAGTGGCATGTATAAATAATGAGCTATTTGTCTAATACCATACCAATCTATCTCACTGGGAAGTGTTTCTCGCCATGCTCTAAAACCAGGGGCTGCAACTTTATGTACAACTTTTTCATCATTCGAAAAGACAGCCTGTTCCCAGTCTATTATACTAATTTCATCTTCATCCTTAACCAAGATATTTCCTAAATGTAAATCTTGATGATATACATTTTCAGAATGAAACTTATTCGTTAAATCGATGAGTTTTTCTACTATCTTTGAAACTCTCAATAGATAATCTTTGGTCTTATCAACAACTTCATATAAAGGAAAATTATTGGTAACCCATCTATTTAGTGGAACGCCCTTCATATGTTCAATTCCTAAGAAGGTGTGCTCCCAGATCTTACCGTACCAGTATATTTTAGGTGTCTCACTCCATTCATTTAGAATTTTTAGTGCTTTGCACTCCGAAGCTAATCTCTCTGAAGAATAAGTACCATCAAATCCTAGACCTGTATACGGTCTAGCCTCTTTTAAAATTATTTTTTTCCCATCTTCTTTTAGCTTAGCATTATATATCCCACCACTGTTTGAAAATCTAATTGCATTATCTATAATAAAGGGAAAGTCTCCCTGTTTTTTATCTTTCTTGTCAAGCCATTTATTCAAAAAGTCAGGGGGCACTATACCTTTTGGAATTTTAAATACTGGTAAACGTTCATCTTTAACAACTTCATCGCCAACAATTAATTCATCAATAGCAACCTTCTTTTCATCATCCCTTGACGGCCTAAACACACCATACCTCAGATATATTGGCGCTTCATCCCAACGTTTATCGCTTAAAATATATGGCCCATTATATTGCTTTAAGGCACTTTCTAACCTTTGCAAAACTGACTCTAATTCATTTTGATTTGGATAACATGTAATAAATTTACCAGAAAATCCTCGACTAACCAATTTCCCGTTTCGCATGATAAATTTGTCTTCTGTACTAAGATGTTTAAATGGAATTCGCATTTCATGGCAAATTTTTGCTACATCTTGTAACAATTCGTGTGAACTATTATACTCTGAACTAATGTGTATTTTCCACCCTTGTCTTTCAACAAATTTTCCAATAGGGTATTGATAAACCCACTCATCATTATTCATTACTTCGTGCCAATTAAAAGGCAGACTTACTTGGTACTTTATGCTAGTATCTGTACTATAATCATTATTAGTGAAAAAGAAAGGATGCTCCAAATTGAAATTATAATCCATAACAAAATCTCCAAGAAATTCTATCAAACTTATACTCAATGAAAATCAAAGAGCAAACTAGGAAACTAGCCGCAGGCTGTACTTGAGTACGGCAAGGCGACGTTGACGTGGTTTGAATTGATTTTTAAAGAGTATCAATATATCTATAGCTAGGCAGACTTATTTAAATAAAAAGGGAGAATCCTTTGGATTCTCCCCATATAAGCACTAACATTCCAACGTGCACATATTGGAACGACATCCATAACTCCAGAGTATCTCTAAAGTTTACAATTTAAATGAGTTAACAATTTTCCCAACTAAAAGCACTCCAGTTACCGCAACGGTTTGTACTGAATGTACTAAATCGCATTCCATCAACTTCATCTGTTTCGTCAACTTGAACAGATACTAATTGAAGATTTAATACTTCTTCTGCCATAGCTAGCTCCTCCTATTTAAATTTTTGGGATTAAGTACTTTATCCACCCTCATTATACTCTCTCCACCAGTAAAATGCAAGCAATTATACAATGTTTTCCATAGAAAATAATGTTTCCATAACTTTTCAAAGTAACTTCCATCTCTCTCCCAAAACTGGAAGTTAGTTTTAGAAGTTACCTAAAAATCAGGTCGCCTATTTTAAAAAAGCAGCAAACTATAAACTAGTAGGTTCCACACCAAATGTAGCCCCATAAGTCCGATTTATAGCGCACCATCCCTAAAAACATTCCCAATGAAACATACAAACACCAAGCTAGAATGGTTTCTGGATGATGAGCTAAGGCGAACAAAACACTTGTCAACGCAATTCTGATGTCTAATTTTCTGACCAACTTCAATAAAATTTCTCAATACAGAAATTCTTCAACAATACTCACATTGATTAAGAAAAGAATAGTGATGCAATCATGATTTCAATTTTTAAATCATGATGCCCATTTTACCTTTCTTGCCTTAGCTGGTTTAAATCGAATCTTATTAATGAGTCTAAGCTCTATTTCTCTACAATCTGTAACGGAGGTATCATTGATTTTAAGGCTTCTTGGAAAGTATTGATTACCTTTTTCATGTGATAATTCTACTGTATAACTGATACCATTACTTAATTTAAAGACTACAAAATAAATATGATCTCTTTTAAATCGGCGACCGACTCTTCTATTCAAAATGCCATCAGTTGTATAGAATTTACACTCCATTATATGTAACATTTGATAAAGCAACAAGGTTCCAACTATTTTGAATTTATTTTCGTTGAACCAACCATTATCAGCTTTATTAAGACGTTCCAATGTCCAATCATCTTTTAATCCTTCAAAAATACTCCCTGCATTATTAGTTGGTAAATTAACATGATGTTCTCTAGATAATCCTAAAAGATGAGGAATGGAGGAATTTGGTACTGATAGAATAATTTCAGGACAGTTCTCCATATTTGTCTGATAAATATATTTGTACTGAGAAACATTTTTCTCAATAGTATTGGCCAAGCAATCCATCTTAACATTGAGAATATCAATCTCTCCATCAAAAGTCTTTAGCCATTCCAAAGTATAAGTCATTTGAATTTTCTCCTAAAAAAGAGAAGGAAGCTCCTGCTTCCTTCTCTCCCACGTATTGAGTTTCACCTCACGCTAGATATGCCCTATCTGTTCCTCAAGGGTAGGCAGTCCTGCTATTCTTTTTCTCAACAAACAGTCTGAACTGAGAGCGGAGCCCACAGGCGGGTGCAGACCATATCCACTAGCCCACAAGTAATTATATCATTTAATTACCTTCATTATACGCAATTAGTCCATATTTGTCAACAATTACATTCATTATGAATATCTAAATAAATCAAGCCACCTATTTTAAACAAGCAGCAGACTATAAACTAGTAGATTCCATACCAAATGTAGCCCCATACTGCCCCATAAGTCCGATTTATAGCGCACCATCCCTAAAAACATTCCCAATGAAACATACAAACACCAAGCTAGAATAGTTCCTGGATGATGAGCTAAAGCGAACAAAACACTTGTCAATGCAACTCTGATATCTAATTTTCTGACCAAGTTCCATAAAATTTCTCTATACAGAAATTCTTCAACCATACTCGCATTGATTAAGAACAATAAAAATGAAAACCAAGGAACTTGATGTTGAAGGCCAATTAAGTTTGCTTGATTCGTGCTTCCTTGAGCATGAATCAGGCTAAAACATAGACTTATAATCATTAGGCTAGCTAATCCAATACCAACCCATTTCATCCTAGATTTCATATTGACCTTATTCGCTTGTTTGCGTTGATCATACAACCATAAAAAAGAAATGAGCGACGAACCATAAAGAATCTGTAGTATAGTTAACTCACCGATACAAAGAAATTTCAGTAAGTATAGAGATACCAATAGGACATTTACTTGTTGGAATATATAAACTGGAATTATTCTTTTCATAGTTACCTCCGAAATAAATCTTCATAATCTAAATCTAATACCTGCACAATCCTTTCTACCCATGGACTTTGAGGCATTCGTTGTTCCATCTTGTAGTGGCGTATCTTTTGATACAAACGATTCAATTCACTTGGATAGTGAAACTCTCCCGCAAACATTTTTCTGGTTAACTCAATCCAGCTGATATTTCTTTCAGCCAAAATAATGGACAAGTTCTCCCAAAATCGTTCAGCCATATTGCTTCTCCTTTAGTTAGATAAATAATGTGTTTGTGCCATGTAAATCAATTGTTTCGTATCTCTTGGCAATAAAGCTCTAGCCTCCTCCAAATTCAGATTTGGATAAACCCGCTTATTTGAAACCGCAAGAGGAAGTCTGATGGTTAGTTCAGGATTTTTTAATATCATTTCGATGAAATCTGTTAATTTTAGATTGTCACGGTTCTTAAATCGTAATAAATTGGGAGATAAAAACTCAAAACAATCTGAAGAATAGCTCATCATCTCAATTAATTTGTCCTTTGTCATTTCAGAAACTGAATGACAAGATACCTCGATACCATAGTTTTGGAAGAAGTCTAAAAGAAGTTGATTTCTTTGGCTATTTTTACTTAGATAGAGATCAATCATGGGAGACCTCCCAAAGATTCGGTTCCAGTTGATATTCTGAAACGATTAAGGAATCTAATAAATTTGAGAAGTTAACTGATTTCTTGTCTTCATCATAAGCTTTTACAGTTACTTGGGTTGTAAGTATTCCCTCTTTTCCCTCGGCTCGATAGCCTTGCCCATATAAAATAAAAACAAGATTTTGATGATCATCTACAAAGGCATCAGCTCCGTTCTTTATATCCTGACTTTCAAGGAATTCCATAATGTTTTGAAGATAGGATTCATAAAATAGTGGGTAGTTGTGTTTTTTATGATAATCATCTAAAAATGTCACCTCAAACTCACATGGATAATTGGGCATCAAAAATATTTGTTCATCCAGCTGTCTGATTTCTGCATCATGTAATTCTGTTTCTAATTCATCACAATCTAGTATTGATTCTTTATTTAATGCTTTCATCTTTTTCCTCTATTTCTTTTAATTTCTTTGCGATTGCGGCAATCACAGGAACGGTTACACTATTACCAGCTTGTTTATAGAGCTGACTATTACTAGAGACTTTTCTAGCAGCTTCAAAAGCCCAATCAGGAAAGCCCTGTAGGCGAAAACACTCTTTAGGAGTGATTCGTCGTATTCTCAAACGGTAAAATTGTCCATCTATTAAAACACCAGCTACTTGGTAAACTTGTTTATCTTCTCCTTCATAGCTAGCCACTACTACTCCCATTTGACCACTAGTTGTCAAAGTATTAGCTATACCTTTTCCAACTCTACCACGCCGATACTGAGAACTTGGTCTTTCTAAATTGATTGAATCTCCAATCTCTGCTTGAGCATATCCTTTTTTCGTTGCTTCACGTACTTTTAGAAATTGGATTGGTTCTGGAATTAGTATTTTGGGAATTTTATCTCCACCTTGCATTGTAGTCAGTGTTGGAGATAAGCCCTCACTTCCATAGACTCGACCGGTCTCCTTAAAGCTAGTCGGTAAATCTCCAACAACGACAATACCATGACGATCCTGAGTATTTAAAGTAAACATCGGCTCTTGATTATCCTTGAAACGTCTCCCATTTTGTCTCTTTTCTAATCTGTCTGGTGTCATACAAGGAATCGCAATCTTAAATCCTTCTCCTTTACCACGAACTAAGGTTGGCGCAAGACCTTCTGAATAATAGACTTTACCGCTCATGCCACTTTTTGATGGATTCAAATTCCCTAATATTTTTAAAGTCTCAGAGTTAGTTGCTTGACCTTCTCGTCTGAAAGGAAATAGGAGTCTGGTACCTCTCTTTCTAGAATGTCCGATAATAAACACCCTCTCTCTGTTTTGGGGAACGCCAAAATCCTTACTGTTAAGCACCTGCCACTCAACATCAAACCCCAACTCATCAAGCGTGGTAAGGATTGTGGTGAACGTCCGTCCCTTATCGTGATTGAGTAGGCCTTTAACATTTTCAAGAAAAAGAAAACGTGGTTGGATTTGTTTGGCCGCCCGAGCAATTTCAAAGAACAAAGTTCCTCTAGTATCTTCAAATCCCAATCGTCTTCCTGCGATTGAAAATGCTTGACAAGGGAATCCCCCACAGATGACATCGACTTTCCCTCTAAGTTTTTTAAATTCGTCATCTGAAACATCTCGTATGTCATGAAATTCTATTTCTCCTTCCGTTTGAAAAATGGACTTATAAGATTTCCTAGCAAATTTATCAATCTCACAAAATCCAATACACTCGTGTCCGACACTTTCCATTCCTAGTCGAAAACCCCCGATACCTGAAAATAAATCAATAAATCTCATTTCTTTATCCCCCCTTTCTTATCGACTATCATTGTCAGAACTGTCACTCCACTTGAAATGACAATGAGCATAACTAATATCCACTCGATTGGCGACATTTTAACCACCTCCTTTTCTAACACGGTTATTCCAAACAGAATACAAGCCGTTAAACACAAATTCAGCCAAAACTTCCGCTCGTCTAACAAAGCGAACATTGTCAAGAGCATACTGATAGATTCTTTCAAAATCAGTCATAGCAATTTCACTGGCTGTTTCAGAAAACCCCTCTCGTATAAATTGATCCTGTACCAATCCCCAAATATAATCTCGATCATATTTTGTGACCTTTTCTACTTTTCTTTTCAAGATAGGTTGAGTATTCCTATCCTCCTCATCCTCAATAAATAAAGAATCAGTCTCACTATATTTAGTCTCACTAACTTCAGTCTCACTAGGGGCTGAATATGAGACGGGGGCCGTTTCATTTTCAACCTGGCCTAGTCTTTTTTTAACACTAGGCCTGTCAGAAATAGATACTGGGGTAGAAGATATTTCCCCTAAATAAATCTTATTAGCTAGTCTTCCTTTCTCACTTGAAGACTGTTGAACTTCATCAATTAAGTCATATTCTTTAAGAGTTTTTTTGATGGACAGTAATTTTGACTTCGAACAACCTAACAGCCCCATCAGTTTAGAATTAGAAAATACTAAATAGACCGCCCCTTCTTCATCTATCCAACCACGACTGAGAGATAATTCTAAACGATCTTTTAAAATAGAATAAGCCACCTTTACTTCTAGTTTCATATCCATATATTTCTCATCCTCAAAAAGAATTTTAGGTAATTTATAATACCGTTCTGAAGTTTGGTATTGATTTGCGGTAATTCGTTTCATAGCGCTCCTCCAAGTTCTTTGAGTATTAAATCTCCACTTGATTCCAATCGAACCAAGCCACTTTTTTCTAATTCAGCCATAAGAGATATGGCTTCAACAATGTCAATTCCCATTTCACGTACTAAAAATGAAATGACAATATAGCGTGATGATTGTAATTCTTTTGTCATTTTCCCTCCTGAAAATAAAAAAACGGAAAGATTGTGAAATTCCTTTCCGTAACATAATAAATATTTGAACACCAAACTCAACACCAAAAAATTGTTTTTATTGATGATTATTGCTCAATCAAGCACATATAACAATGTGAATAATTAAAATCTAAACCAATAAAAACCCTTGAATTTCAAGGGTTTTAAGTATTTATTCTACTTCACAATGTTTTATTATTTTAAATCTTCTAGACCAACCATTGAATTAAAACCATTAGCTATCCAAAAACTCAATCAAGCGCAACCTTCTTGGTCTTTCCCATATAGTTTATCTGTCTCAGACTTAGCTTGTTTCATGCTTTTACCTATTGGGGAAGAAAATATTGCAGGTGTGCCAAATGTTCACCCTAAATTAGTAGCGCCACCTTTGGGCTACAATGTTAATCGAAAAACTCAGCGAAGTTTGGCGCAAACGGTTGAAAGTCAATCAAGACTAATTCAAATTTCAGCTCAAGCTGGCAAAAAGCACACCGTTTTTCTCGGTTCAACTGGTTGCGGTAAAACCACCGCTATGAGTCACTTGATTTTATCAGATATAACCTCTAAAAATCATAGCATCGTTGTGGTGGATGCCAAAGGTCAACTTACTCATGAACTATTAGAGCGCACACCAACTGAACACGATGAAGATATTGTGGTGATTTCACCCACTTCAAAGCAAATTGTCGGTATAAACCCTTTCGATCTCACTAAGCACGGTATCGAGCCAGAAGTTATTGCAGACTATCTACTGGAGCTATTTAAAGGACTTTATCCTGAACATTTTGGAATTTACTCACTAGATATTCTATCACACAGTTTTCTAACGCTTACTAGAATTCCAAACACTTCTTTAGTGATGCTACCAAGTTTACTCACTAATCAATCCTTTCGAAACAAACTATTAAGAGAGTTAAAAGACCCAATCGGGCTGGAAAGTTTCTGGAACTGGTTTGAGCTACTCAGTGAAGCTCAACGTCACCAGATATTAAACCCCATTTTGAATAAATTCCGACAGTTTTTGCTTCGTCCGCAACTTCGGGCAATGTTGGGACAAACTAATCCAAATTTCAGTCTTGCAGAAATCTTCAAAAGCCGAAAAATCGTATTGATTCCACTAAATAAATCGGTAATCGGTTCAGAATCTGCGAAACTCATTGGTAGCCTCATCACTTCAATGCTCTGGATGTTAATTTTGCGCCATTCTTCGGTTGAGCCAAGTAAACGCCAATCGGTCTTTATCTATATCGATGAGACACCGAGTTTCCTAGGAATCCCCAATTCTAACTTAGACGAAGCACTTTCGCAATCTCGTCAGTTTAATGTTGGCTGGAATATTGGCTTCCAGCATCTCGCCCAGATGTCACCCCAGTTAAAAGCTGGAATTGAATCTAATGTTGCGAATAAAATTGTTTTTGGCTTAAATCTTGATGAAGCTCGCGAAATGGCAAAATATACTCTGGAGATTGATAAAGAAGATTTTTACAGCTTACCACCATTTTGGGCATATATTCGCACTGAAATCTCACAAAATACTTATCGTTGGATTATTGGTAAAGCCTACCCACCTAAACCAAAAATTAGAGATAGTCGCACGCCATTTTTGAATAGCTTGAGCCGATACGGACAAGATATTTCAGAAATTGAAAGCCAATTTGAAAACTACATTTTTGAAAAATCTGCTTCGAAAAATGAAAATTCTAACCCAAAATTAACAGATTTAGGGCGTAAAAAGCGTTCCAATCGCTCTTCGAATCGTGTTGATGAAGAAGATTCTTCAACCCCTGACAAATAAAGGATTTCAGGATTTTCACTCACACGACTTACTTCGTAACTAAGCACATTTTACGGGAGCACACCCTTTAAATTTTAATGGAGAACAAAACAGATGAAATGGAATTACAAAATAGATAATGATACGCAAATTCTTTACTTTTTAAGTCAAGCAAGATTTGCGACTACCAACCAATTAGCAAGATTATTTTTTGCCAATAGCGTGAGAGCTGACACCGCAATTCGCCGAACTAATTTTGCGCTTCAAAGTCTGAAAAAAGCTGGATTGGTTTCACACTTAAAACGGCGAATTGGTGGCGCACGCCGTGGCTCTGCTTCTTATGTTTGGCAAATTACTTTTCAGGGACTAAAATTCCTTAAAAACCAAGATGAAACAGTTGTTTTGCGCTATAAAAATAAATACGAGCCAACTCAGCACCACGTTGAACACACTTTGACGATTACGGAAGTTTTTGTTGAGACACTAGAGACTGTTCGAAATTCAGAAAAACTGTCATTTGAAACCTTTTCGTTTGAACCAAATTCATGGCGAAGCTACCAGAAACTCTCTGGTATTGGAATGACTTTGAAACCAGACGCTTATTTGGAACTGATTAATCACGATTACGAAGACCATTATTTTCTGGAAATAGACCGAAGCACAGAAAGTCTTGCGCGCGTTGTAAATACTTGCAAGAAATATATTGAATATTATCGGTCAGGTATTGAACAACGACAAAAGGAAGTTTTCCCCTATGTTTTGTGGGTTGTGCCAGATGACAAGCGTAAGCTGGCGATTTCAAAAGCGATTCAAAAAGAACTATATAACTTTTGGGAACTATTCACTGTAATAACACTTGAAGAATACCCAGATTATATCAAGGGAGGAATTTTGAATGAACCAGAAGAATCAAGATAGAGACTCAAAACAGGCTTCACGCACCGCTGATGAAATTTGTCGAATTGGTCGAACGACTTACTTAATCCGTCACCATTTTACTGGAAATCGCAATCTTGAAAATATCCTAGAAAGGTTGATTTTAAGCAATAAATCACTACTTTAACAGTAGTAAAAATGGTATAATAGAAGTATAAGGTGTGTGAACTCCAAAAGGAGAAAAACACATGAACAGAACTTTGACAATTTCAGATTATAGACAAGTAGACACTTCTAAACTTTCAGATATTACGGTGGTATATTGTCGCTTAAGTCAAGATGATGGACTGGACGGAGATAGTAACTCAATTACCAATCAGAAGAATATTCTTCTTGATGTGGTAGCGAGAGAAAAACTGCCAAATCCAGTTCTTTTCGTTGATGATGGTTTCAGCGGCACAAATTTTGACCGTCCAGCAATTTCAGAAGCTCTGCGTTTGGTAGAAAATCGACAAGTTTCAAACTTTATCGTTAAGGATTTAAGTCGTTTGGGTCGCTCTTATATCAAGGTTGGTCAACTAACGGAAATCACTTTCCCTAGCTTTGATGTCCGCTTTATCGCCCTAAATGATGGCGTAGATTCTAACAAGCCTAATGAAACTAACTCAATTTTCTTGCCAATCAAGAGTCTAATGGATGAAATGTATGCGGCAGATACCAGCAAGAAGATTCGGGCGGTGGTGCAAGCTAAAGCCAAAGCTGGTGAGCGAGTGACTACTAACCCACCTTACGGCTATCTCAAAGATTCAAATAATCCTAAAAATTGGATTATTGACTCAGTTGCCAGTGAAGTTGTGAAACGGATTTTTCAAGAAGCGAAAAGCGGAAAAAGTCTTTCGGAGATTGCGAAAGGGTTAGAAAATGACAAAATTTTTAAACCAGACCGCCACCGAATAGAAATTGGTTTAAAACCTATTTCCTCCAGCCCAAATGTGGAAACTTTGCCTTATTTTTGGACACGAGAAACTCTGAGTGCTACCTTAGAGCGCGAAGAATATCTAGGGCACACTGTCAATCTTCGAACTCGTACGAAATCATACAAAGACAAGCGTAAGGTGGATAATCCGAAGGAAGGTTGGTTAGTTTTCAAAAATACTCATGAAGCGATAATTGACCAAGAAACTTTCGATATTGTTCAGAAGATGAGGAGTCATAAGCGGTCTAATCAACGGTATAAAAATCGGATTGGTCATGAGAATTTGTTTGCAGGATTAGTCTTTTGTGGAACTTGTGGGCGAAAACATTATTTTTGCCCACAAGAGAAAAACGGACTTAATCATGATCATTATAAGTGTTCTGGTTACCGTAAGCCGATTGATGGTTGTGAAAATCCGCATTACATTCAAAAATCTGCCCTAATTGAGATTGTAAGCGACAAACTTCGTCAAACTATCCACGAGTGCCAATTAGACCAAGAAACCTTTTTGAAGAAGCTAGAACAACAAAGCCAAGCTCAATTCAGTAAAGATAATAAACGCCAGCGCCAGCAACTTCAAAAGGAAGAACATCGCTCCAAAGAGATTGACACCATTATTCAGAAGCTTTATGAAGATAATCTACTTGGTAAAATTTCAGATGAACGCTTCGTGAAGCTAAGTCAGAGCTATGAAGAAGAACAAAAACAACTTCAAACTTCCATTTCTGACTTAACTGAAAAACTCACCAAACAACAAGAAGATAACCTTAATATCTCCAAGTTTATGGCGAGAATTTTGAAATATACAGAGCTACTAGAACTAACCGTTGAGATAGTGAATGAGCTGATTGACAAGATTGTGATTCATAAACCAACTGGTACGAAACGTAATCGTATTATTCAGATTGACATTTACTATAATTTTATCGGGAAATTAAACAACGAAAAAAGCGAGCCAAACGACTTGGCTCGCTAATATTAACCCATTTAACTAAACTGCTGGGTGTCAGGTCAGCTAAGTTAGATTTTTTCTGTCTAACTTTTAGGGTGCAGTTCAAGAAGACCTTGATATTATGCGTTTTATTATGAGAATATTTTCCAAATGTTGTCCTCAGAGTATTTTTTGCCCAGTGTATTGTATATATTAGTTTATATGTAGTAAGTCTGTTATTTTTCAAAAACAAATTCACACTATGTAAGCATCGTCTTGATATTTAATTATTACTAATTTGGCAAATTTTTATTATACAAACTTAAAGAGATGATTAAATCACCCTATTATATATATCTATTTATTTTTCTCTTTAATTTCCCTGAAAATTTCAATAAATTAGTTTCAAAAAGTATTCTACTAATGTTCAGTATAAATATTAAAATGACTACACTCTATTTTTTAAATAACTTATTACAATCCCTATATATACCTCCTTAGTAGGATTATGTTCATACTTTTCAATCATTCTTTTTATAGTATCTTTATTCATAGACTTATTTTTAAAACGATTATAAATTTTTTGCTTAAAGTCATCTAATACTTTTTTTCTGTTATTTTTTAGACTATTCAAATTTAGATTTAAAATTGTATGTAAATCATTGTGATAAGAGGTAGAGTTTATAGTTCCATCATTAGAATATGTAATGTTATTAATATGAGTTTTATTTAAGGGATTTATACTAATAATTCCATTTGATTTTTTTGTGTCACAAGTCTGATTTTGTGAACATTCTCCCTCATACCCTCGACAAACTGCTAATAAATTCGAGTATTCCAAAGCCTCACTTGGATATACAGATTGAGGAAGAAAATGCTCTATTTTCATTTTCTCTAAACTAATCCTAGACATACAATAAGCACACAGATACCCTTGTTCTTCTAATAAACTTTTTTTAAGATCATCTTTTACAGTACTAGGAATGTTAGCATAGCTAGCATCTTGAGTCAATCGGTACGTAGTAAAAGATTGGGGTTCACGATTTTTCAAGATATGAATCATTTCAACTCCTTAAAAAATTCTTCTAACTCTATAGAATTTCTAGCTGATATAACTTCCGAATCTGTCTCTCCAAGTATATCTTTTAGATTGTCTAACAGTTCTTTTGCTTCTTCTAATTCTTCATTATCAATGTTTTGATTAATTTGGTTAATTAAATTTCTAACCTCTTCCGGTCTATAATCAGTCTCCATAATGTTATTAACTATGTCATCCAATTCTCTATTATAGTTAGTAGATGGATTCATGATTTCGTTATTTTTTAATATCCTTAAATATTCTGATTCTATATTAGAAATAACAATAGGTGAATGAGTTGTTGTAATAATCTGAATATTAGTAAAAGTTTCTAATAAACTAGTAATAATCCTACTCTGCCATGATGGATGTAAGTGCATATCTATTTCATCTATTAAAATCACTCCTGGAGTTTCTAATACATTATCGAGTAATTGTGGATTTAATTTTGCCATTCGAGTAGCAATATCTGCAACCATTGTTAAAGTAATTCGGATCCCATCACTAAACATGTGTAGCGGCAATTTTTCGATCTCGTTGTTTTTACGATATGATACTTCAATATCTTTTGATTTTACAGAATAATTAATAGATACATCCGTGACATCCTTATTTCCAATTTCAAAACATTTTTCTATAGCAGTTTTAACTGTTTTTAATTCTGGAATTTCGCGATCTTCTTGAATTTTTATTAAGGTCATATCTTCAAACCAACGTAATAATTGTTTTTCATTAGTTCCTAAAGATAATGCATCTGTATACCCATCTAGTCTTGAACTTTTTTTAATATCAAGCTTAGTTATTCTATTATTCTTTTTCTTATAAAGTCTACCAGTACCATAGTATGCAAATATAGGAAGAGTAGTATCAGTTACACCATTCTGAATGTTTTGCTGCTGAATATGACCAACTTCAATTAGGTTACTAGCATTTTTCACTGTTGTCTTATTCTTTAACCCATTTAACTCACGGCTCCACTCTATAAACTTACCATTTGCAATTCCTTCCGTAGATATAACAACAGGAAATTGATACTCAGTACTAATAATACTACCAGTTAAATATGATTTTCTTAATACGTCTTCTTTTTGTATCGGAAGTGAGTAAGCAGTCGGTATTTTGGCAAAATATGTACCAATGGAAATTGCCAAAGCATCTAAAATTGTTGATTTTCCTGCACCGTTAACTCCGACAATAACATTACATCTCTCATTAAGTTCAATTACTAATTCTTCAAAGCATCTAAAATTTTTAAGTTTTATATTTTTTATTTTCATTGTAACTTCCTATTTTTGTTAATAAATTTTATTTCTACTATTCTTATTATAACAAAAAGAAAATCAAAAAGTATGATATTTCTTTACAAACAACTTAAATCTTAAAAAATATAAAAAGAACACCTTCTCAGCGTTCTTTCTATATCTCTGTCAATGGTGTTGCGGTATCTGGTGAGGTATCATATACCTTAAAGTCTACTCCAACTCCCAGATCAGCTTGAGCCAGCTGATTGACCATGGTCATATGTGCCAGTTCCTTGATATTGTTCTCCTTAGATAAATGTCCAAGGTAGATTTTCTTAGTGCGATTTCCTAGCGTCCGAATCATGGCCTCAGCACCGTCCTCATTAGAAAGGTGACCTAGGTCAGATAGGATTCGTTGTTTGAGTCGCCAAGCGTAAGAACCTGCTCGCAAAATTTCTACATCATGGTTGGACTCGATAAGATATCCATCTGCATTTTCGACAATCCCTGCCATACGGTCACTGACATAACCTGTATCTGTCAAAAGGACAAAACTCTTATCATCCTTCATAAAGCGATAGAACTGCGGTGCGACTGCATCATGGCTCACACCAAAACTCTCGATGTCGATATCTCCAAAGGTTTTGGTTTTGCCCATTTCAAAGATATGTTTTTGCGAAGAATCCACCTTGCCAAGATACTTACTATTCTCCATAGCTTGCCAGGTCTTTTCATTGGCATAAAGATCCATACCATACTTTCGAGCCAAAACACCCACTCCATGGATATGGTCTGAATGCTCATGCGTAATCAGGATGGCATCCAAATCTTCTGGCTTGCGATTAATTTCAGCAAGTAGGCTGGTAATTTTCTTGCCCGACAAGCCTGCATCCACTAAAAGCTTCTTTTTTGGAGTTTCCAGATAAAAGGAATTTCCACTGGAACCCGACGCTAAAATACTGTATTTAAAGCCTGTGTCACTCATTCTAATCTTCTACTTCGTCCTCCCATACTTCTTCTTTTACTGCATCCTTATCATAAGGGAGCACAATGGTAAAGGTCGATCCCTTACCGTATTCACTCTTGGCCCAAATAAAGCCCTTATGTTGTTTGATAATTTCTTTAGCAATAGCTAGACCTAGACCAGTTCCACCTTGGGCACGACTTCTAGCACGATCCACACGATAGAAACGGTCAAAGATTCGAGGCAAATCTTGTTTAGGAATACCCAATCCTTGGTCAGAGATTGATAAAATCATCTGATCATCAGTTGTCTTCATGGTCACTGTGATTTTCCCACCATCTGGAGAATATTTGATGGCATTGTTGAGAATATTATCAATCACCTGTGTCATCTTATCTGTATCTATCTCTATCCAGACTGAGGTAATGGGGTAATCTCTCACCAGTTCATACTTCTTCTCTTCATCCTGCCCTCTTATCTGATCAAAACGGTTGAGTATAAAGGTAATAAAGGCAGTGAAATTAATCAATTCCACATCCAGGTGACTGGTTGCATTATCAATCCTTGAAAGATGAAGAAGATCCGTTACCATCCGCATCATACGGTTGGTTTCGTCTAGAGACACCTTGATAAAATCTGGTGCGACAGGTTCTGACAAGGCACCCTCGTCCAAAGCTTCAAGATAGGATTTTACACTAGTCAGAGGCGTCCTTAACTCATGACTAACGTTGGAAACAAAGAGCCTCCGTTCGCGCTCTTCCTTCTCCTGCTCCGTCGTATCGTGTAAAACAGCAACCAGACCAGAAATAAAGCCAGACTCACGACGCACCAAAGCGAAGCGTACACGAAGGCTCAGATACTCACCATTGGCATCCTGAGAATCAATCATTAGCTCAGGAACTTGGGTAATCAAATCACGAAGTTCATACTCATCTTCAATCTTAAGCAATTCAAGAATACTTTTATTGAGAACCTCTTCCTTCTGAACACCTAGCTGTTTCTTAGCCATGTCATTAATCATGGTAATCTTGCCACGACGATTGGTCGCAAGGACTCCGTCTGTCATGTATGAGAGGATACTATTCAATCGTTTACTCTCTTGTTCCAGATTTTCTTGGGTCAAGCGAATTACTTCTGATAAATCATTGAGATTATTGGTAATATTAGTGATTTCAGAGCTTCCCTGCATATCCAATACCTGAGAATAATCTCCTGCAATCAGGTCTTTAACTTTTTGATTGATTTGCTTCAAGCGAATATTATCTCGCCGATTTTCTAGTAAGAGCAAGGTCACCACTAAAATAAAGCCAAGTAATATGAGGATAAAGATAAAATCACTGTTTAAAACTGTGTCTTTAATTAGTTTAATCATTATTTCTCATATAATAACCAACACCACGACGTGTTAGGATATACTCTGGACGACTAGGTGTATCTTCAATCTTCTCACGCAAACGTCTGATAGTTACGTCAACGGTCCGAACATCTCCGAAATAATCATAACCCCAGACTGTTTCAAGCAAGTGTTCACGTGTAATCACTTGACCGATATGAGAAGCCAAGTGGTACAAGAGTTCAAATTCACGGTGAGTTAAATCTAGTTCTTCACCGTATTTTTTAGCTACATAAGCATCTGGAACAATCTCCAAGTCTCCAATTTGCAAGGGTTGGGTTTTCTTTTCATCTGATTCTTGATTATCTACAGAAGCCAAGTCTGTGCGACGGAGAAGAGCTTTAACACGCGCCTGCAACTCACGATTTGAGAAGGGTTTTGTCACATAGTCATCCGCTCCAAGCTCTAAACCGATAACCTTATCAAACTCACTGTCTTTAGCCGACAGCATGATAATAGGGACACTACTGGTCTTGCGAATAGTCTTAGCAACTTCTAAACCATCAATTTCTGGAAGCATCAAATCCAGAATAATAATATCTGGTTGCTCTGCTTCAAATTGTTCTAGCGCTTCACGACCGTTAAAAGCAGTTACAACTTCGTAACCTTCCTTGGTCATATTAAACTTGATAATATCGGAGATTGGTTTTTCATCATCTACAATTAATATTTTTTTCATTTGTTCACCTTTTTCTCTACTATTATATCAAAAAAAATAACAAGAAGACACAATAGCTAGTCTTTGCTATTGTCTAAGTTGGCTTGTGCATAAGCCTGCCAGATTTTTTGTTGGGGTTTGGCAAGTGGAACATCCTTAAACTCTTCTGGTGAAAGCCAGCGAACTTCCCTATCTGAAAAGTCATGGAAGTCACTTACCTGACCTGCTACAATTTGAACATGCCACTTGCGATGGCTAAAGATATGCTTGACAGTCTCAAAATAAACATCAAGCCAATCAACATCTAGGTCATAGTCCTGCTGGAAACTCTCTTCTGGACTGGGGCCAAAGTTTACACTTTCTTCTGCAACCTGATGAAAGAGGTCAAACTGCTCTTCTTGCGAAAAGTTATCAACTTCTATCAAGGGGAAATGCCAAAAACCTGCCAAGAGCTTTTCACTTTCATTTTTTTCAAGTAAAAATTGTCCCTGAGTATTTTTGACTACCAAGGCTTTGAGATAAATGGGAACTGGCTTTTTCTTGGGAGCCTTGATTGGATAACGGTCCATTGTGCCATTCTGATATGCCGCACTAAAGTCCTTAACTGGGCTTTCTTCTGGTCTGGGATTTACAGGAGCCTCAATATCTGAGCCCAAGTCCATCAAGGCTTGGTTAAAGTCACCTGGCCGTTCTGGGTCAATCAGGATTTCCATCATTGCCTGAAAAATTTTTCTATTACTTGGAATCCCAATATCGTGGTTGACTTCAAATAGACGCGCCAAAACTCGCATGACATTTCCATCTACAGCTGGCTCAGGTAAGTTAAAAGCAATACTGGAAATGGCTCCTGCAGTGTAAGGACCAATCCCTTTCAAGCTGGAAACTCCTTCATAGGTATTTGGAAATTGACCACCAAAGTCAGCCATAATCTGCTGAGCCGCAGCCTGCATATTACGAACTCGAGAATAATAACCCAAACCTTCCCAAGCCTTCAGTAAACGCTCCTCAGGCGCTGTTGCCAAACTTTCCACTGTTGGAAACCAGTCCAAGAATCGTTCATAATAAGGAATAACTGTATCCACCCTAGTCTGCTGGAGCATAATTTCAGATACCCAGATATGATAAGGATTTTTACTTCTACGCCACGGTAAATCTCTTTTATTTTCATCATACCAAGCAAGAAGTTTCTCACGAAAAGAAATGACCTTCTCCTCTGGCCACATGACGATACCGTATTCTTTCAAATCTAACATATTTCTAGTATAACACAGAAGATTCTAACTGTCCTTTTCCTAGTATTAATACTCTTCGAAAATCTCTTCAAACCACGTCAACGTCGCCTTGCCGTATATATGTGACTGACTTCGTCAGTCCTATCTACAACCTCAAAACAGTGTTTTGAGCAGACTGCGGCTAGTTTCCTAGTTTGCTCTTTGATTTTCATTGAGTATAAAAAGCCTCTTCCCAAAGGAAAGAGGACTAAATCTTATTGATGAACTGCCTGGGCTGCTGTAATAAGTGTTAACTTGTAAACATCATCTGCATTACATCCACGAGAAAGGTCGTTAACTGGCTTGTTCAAACCTTGCAAAACAGGTCCAACAGCTGCAAAACCACCAAGACGTTCAGCCATCTTGTATCCGATATTTCCTGCCTCGATACCTGGGAAGATGAAGACATTTGCTTGACCAGCTACCGTACTTCCAGGAGCTTTCAGAGCTGCAGTTTCTGGAACAAAGGCTGCATCAAATTGCAATTCCCCATCGATTTCAAGGTCAGGGCGCAAGTCGTGAGCAATTTTAGTTGCTGCAACAACCTTATCAACACTTTCTCCAAACCCTGAACCTTTAGTAGAATAGCTTAGCATAGCAATTTTAGGCTCGATTCCAAACATCTTAGCTGTGATTGCTGAATTGATCGCAATTTCAGCCAAGGCTTCTGCATCTGGATTGATATTGATAGCACAGTCTCCAAATAGGTAACGTTCCGTACCACGAACCATGAGAAAGGCACCTGAAGTACGAGTTACATTTGGACGAGTTTTAATGATTTGAAGGGCTGGACGTACTGTTGAAGCTGTTGAGTGAATCGCACCTGATACCATTCCATCAACCAAGCCCAAGTAAACCAACATCACACCAAAATAGTTGACATCTTCAACCAAAACCTTGCGTGCATCTTCTTCAGACATTTTGCCCTTGCGACGCTCCACCAAAGCAACAACCATTTCATCAAATTTATCGTAGTGTTGAGGGTCAATGACTTCATATCCGTCCTCGATACCTTCGATTTCAAGATAAATTTTAATTTTTTCAGGATTTCCTAGCAAAACAGGAATCACTTCTGTTTCTTTTACCAGGCGTTTAGTCGCTTGAAGAATACGAGGTTCTTCCCCTTCAGGGAGAACAATACGAGCATTTTTACCAACCAAGTTGGATTTGAGACTTTCAAAAACTTCCATGAGTTTTCTCCTTTAAAATAATAATTATACTCTGAACAGTTTTTATAGAGTATTAGTTGATAACTGGGTAATAAGGTTACTGAAATCATCCGGCAAGGGACTTTCTAACTGCAAGTCTTGCTCTAAAAATGGATGATAAAAATTTAAGGAATGGCAATGCAGAGCCTGACGTTGAATGCCATCGTCCAGACTACCGTCATACAAATCATCTCCCAACAAAGGAAAACCAATATGAGAAAAGTGGACTCGGATTTGGTGGGTTCGTCCAGTATGCAGGCGAATGTCTACCAAGTGGATATTTCCATAAGAAGCTACAATCTTGTAAGAAGTATGGGCATACTTTCCACCTTTAGCCACCCGTCTGGTGATAATAGAGTCTTCATCACGCGCAATCGGAGCAATAATTTCCCCCTCTGACTCTAAGTATCCATCACCTTTAACCAAAGCAAAGTAGCGCTTCTCGATAGATTTCTTCTGCAACTGCTTGTCTAATCGTGCGTGGGCATAGCCGTGCTTGGCAAAGAGCATCAAGCCAGAAGTATCTCTATCAAGCCTAGTTACAATGTGAACCTGCTGATTCTCATAATTTTGCTTGACGTAGTAACCCTTGATAAAGTTGGCAATGGTATTGGAGTGATTAACACTAGGAATAGAAGCCACTCCATAGGGTTTATTCAAGACTAGAAAATGATCATCCTCATAGAGAATGTCTAATGGTCTCTCGATAGCTTCGAGAGTTTCAAAACCTTCCTCAGCGGGAATATCAATAATAACTTTGTCTCCAATATCCAATAGATACGTCGCATTTTGAGGTTGGTCATTGACCAGAATAGCTCCGCCTCGAAACTTAATCTTGGCCAGTAGTCCCTTAGAAACCTCGTGTTTTTTTAAGAAGGTCTTAACCTTGACATGTTCATCTGCGATAAATTCAAACCTCATTCGTCCACCTCGCCGATGAATGCATCCTTAACACGATTCCAGAAACTGGTGTGGCTCGGTGACGCGACAAAGTGAATTTTATGATGGTCGATTTGATACTCAATTCGTTCAATATTGCGGAAGGAATAAACGCTATTGTCAACCGAAATGGTATGGTAATCGTTTCTTGTTGGAATAAGTTCAATCTTATCCTTCTTTGGAACAATAATGGAAGAGCCAAGCGTTCTATAAACACGATTGTTAAGGCTGGCAATTTCCGTTAATTGCAAAGCTTCAATGGTAGGGTGTAAAACAGCTCCACCAAGCGACTTGTTATAGGCTGTACTACCAGTCGGTGTCGAAACTGTTAGCCCGTCTCCACGAAAACGTTCAAAGGGGACACCATTGATTACAATATCTGTTACCATTGTTCGATCCGACCTGCGGATACTGGCTTCATTTAGTGCTCTGAAAATCTTCACTTCACCATTTCCAAGAAAGACCTTCACATTTAGAACAGGGTAAGAGACTCTTGCTCCTGTATCTAGCTGCAAATTAGTCACTAGCTTATCCAACTCAAAATCACGGTAGTCCGTATAGAAGCCCAAATGTCCAGTGTGAACACCGATAAAGCGTACCTTGTCAAGCTGATTTTCGTACTTATGAAAGGCCGACAAGAGCATGCCATCCCCACCAATGGAAATAACGATATCTGGATTGGTATCGTTGAGTATAAACTGATTTCTCTTCAAACGATCTCGCAATTCATACAAAACCCTTTGACTCTGTGGTTTTCTATTAGCTATCAGGTCAATTCGTTTACCTGTATTCTTCATCTGTATCGTCACTGTTTCCTACACCATCATTTAATTTTCTACTCAAAGGATCAAAAAGAGCCTGGGCTTCTTGGATATCATCACGAATTTTACCCATTTCTTCATCCAACTGATGGGCAATTTTAGCAGTAATTTCCAATCGCTTCTTAATCTCCTCTGGGAAATCCCCTTGGTATTTGTAGTTGAGAGAATGTTCTATCGTTGCCCAGAAATTCATGGCCAAGGTACGTATTTGAATTTCTGCTAAAATAGTCTTGGCTCCATTAATGGTGTCAACCATATATTCTACTACCACATGATAGGAACGGTAGCCTGAAGCCTTTCGATGAGTAATGTAATCTCGCTCCTGTATGATCCGCATATCCTGACGCTTGCGCAAAATAGCCACAACTTCTTGGACGTCATCTACAAACTGGACCATCACACGCAAACCAGCAATATCCTGTAAATCGTGTTCTAAGGTCGCATAAGTAATACCACGTCGAACCATTTTTTCCTTGATACTTTCAATTGGCTTGACTCGACCAGTCACAAACTCAATCGGAGAATGCTTATTTTGCTTGCGATATTGCTTACGAATACCACGTAGTTTAATCTTTAACTCACCAACAGCTTGAATGTAAGGATCTAGAAATTCTTCCCATTCTAAGGTCATATATTCTCCCTTATTCTCATATTATCCTTCAAAAATATTTTTGATTTTTTCTCCAGATTCATATACAATAAATACAATGCTTATTATACCATAAGTGAAAAACGTTTACAAATAGTTATCATTGCTTTTCAATAGTTGAGTTTTTACTTATTTTTCTTTAAAATCATTTTCGTTAATTGCTATCATTTTTTTAAATCGTATTCATCATCGTATTCATTTTCATACTCATATTTGCCCGTATAGTTGAGAAAGTGTCAGTTTATTTCTAATAGTTTACAAAAGAATCAGTGAGCCATTTCACTGTTTTTATTTTTAACAAAACCACTACTCCTCCAAGCAGATGATTTTACGAATTTAAAATGCGTTTATTCGATTTACATTTCTTGGATTTTAAATCCAACCTTTTAAAGCAACAAAAAAACCGCAAGCCTAAGCCTGCGGTGAAAGAACATTTTAGAAAGTTTCCTTTCTATTTATTTAACTGTAATCAAGCCGTCTGGCTCTACCGTGAACTCTGGCTTGTCTGCCATTGTTCCGTCTGGTTTGATGTAATACCAGCCTGTCTTGTCGGCCGATTGGATAAAGGCATTTGATACCATATTTCCGTTCTTACGGTCAAGGTAGTACCATGTCTGCTTGTGCTTAATCCAACCTGTAACCATCTTGCCGTCTTCATCAAAGTAATACCAAGCATTGTTGATACGAGCCCAGCCGGTTGCCATAGACCCTGAATCCGTGAACCAGTACCAAGCATCCTTGTAGTTCAACCATGTACTGCGTTTCATGAATCCTTTATCATCGAAATAGTACCAAACATCATTGATTTTCTCCCATTTATCGGTTGGATATGAGCCGTCTTCACGAACCCACCACCAGCCGTACTGGTTCTGTTGCCAGCCAGTTTCAACTTCTTCAGGCGGTACGATATACCCAACGATTTCACTTACTGAACGCTCATTGTAACGACAAGGGCCGCCTACCTCTAAGTAGTCCCAGTTGCCATCGATGTTCTGCTCAATCGTCTTGATGGTATTTCCGTCTGAGTCCTCATAGACAAGCCCTGTATGGCCATAATTGACACCGTCGCCAGCGATATAGGATTTCACAAAGAACCAGCCAGCTTTTGGATAGTCAGCGTCATACACGACTTTCAGACCTTGTGAACGGGCGGACTCAAGAAGATCATAAGCATTTCCCCAAAGGGTCACGCCGTACCAATGACGTAGCCCATAACAAGGCACATCAGCACACTGGAAGCCATAAGCTCCATCATTATCCACTCCATCGCCAGCGTTAGCTTTATCGATGAAGAATTGAATCATTTCTTGTTTCTTAGACATACTTACTCCTTCCAAGCGTCATTCATCTGTTTCACGGCTGACTCTATAAAGGTGTCTAAGTCCTTGTCAGTCATGCTGATGTTGTATTTTGTAAGCTCAGATCGGATTTTCGTACGAGCTTGCTCTAGCTTTTCATCACCTTTGTAGCCTGTTGCAGCTGCAACCTGCTCAACGGCATTGACTGCGTTCTTAGCAAGGATTTCAGCGATTTTTACAGCTTTCTCTCCACCTTTTCGCAAAAGGTAGTCTTTTACTGCTTTCACGATACTGCCTGTGGCTACTGCTAAAAAACCTGTCGCAAAAGCGATGATAAATTCATTAAATTGTGTCATATGTTTTTCCTTTCTAGCGCCTTACTGCGCCTAAACTTTCAACGGTTTTAGAATCCCAA